>CAZAIE010000952.1:0-3443 GCA_964485035.1 uncultured Myxococcaceae bacterium
GGAATCCCTGAGGACGAGTGCCTCACCGAGGCCTCGACCTGTCAAAGTCGGGTGCGGCCCCAGGCGCGGTTTTCGGGCTCTTGAACGCGCTGGCGGCCGCTCCGGCTGCTGCTGGCTTTCCCGTTTGGGGGATGCCTCAAGGGCACGCGTCGGACGTGGCTGTCAGCAGGCGGTAGCGCGAGTCGTCGCCCATGCCGCTGTAGACCATGAGCCACTGCCCACGCCACCGCACGACTGCAGGGTCGCGGGTGGAGTACGCGTCGTCTCCAGTGGCCGCGAGCTCGAGCGTGAGCCCCCGCTTCTCGAAGGCCACGCCGTCGTCTGACTCCGCCAGCGCCACGCGATACGGCCCCGGGTTGGTCTTCGAGGTGTCGTACGCGCCGTACCACATGCGGTAGCGGCCGCCCGTCCGGACGACGCAGGGCTGCGCCACGGCGCGGTTGTCGAGCGCTCCCGCGGGTCCCCGGACGAGCACCGCCGCTTTGGGGCTCCTCGTGAAGGCCAGGCCGTCGTTCGAGACCGCCCGCCCGATGGCATAGTCCGCGCCGTCGTAGCCAGTGAAGAAGAGCGTGACGCCCGACGCCTCGACCGCCGCGCTCGGGTACAGCACCGAGTAGGAGTCGAAGTCGCCCGAGGCGCCGCGCATCAGCGTCCCGGTCTTCACCACCGTCCAGGTCGCGCCATCCACGCTCTCGGCGAGGTCGATGGAGCCGCTGCCGTACCACATGCGGAACCGCTCGCCGGTCCAGTGCACCGAGGGCAGCCCCACCACGCTGCCGTTCCCCAAGCCCTCGACCAGCACGGGCGCGGTCCAGCTCGCGCCGTCGGTGCTGGTCGCGTGGTGGATGCGGTGCTGCAGTCCCTCCTTCTTCGTGAAGTAGAGGTGCAGGGTGTCCCCCGCGACGACCAGCGCCGGCCCGAGGTTCCCGTCGAGCGCCTTCGCCGGCTCGGGGAGTCCTGCGACGCGCCCGGTCTTCTTCCAGTGCCAGCCGTCGTACGCGTGGCCCGAGCTCCCCGCGCCGGCGTCGCTCGCCGCAAGGCAGGTGCTGGCGTCCGCTCCGGGCGCCGCGGCGTCAGGTCCGGCCTGGGCGGCATCGGGGAGCACTCCGGCGTCCTCCGGCCCGGCTGCATCGGCCGCAGCGCCGGCATCGCGAGCTGCGTCGAGCGCAGCGTCCATCACGCTCTGGGCGTCGAGGGACCCGACGTCGGGCGCCTCGGGATCGGAGGTGGAGCAGCCGGCGGAAAGCAAGACCAGGGACAGCAGGAGTCGGGAGTTCACCGCCGCTTTCTACGCAGCAGCGCCACGCAGGACAAGCACGCGAGCCAGGTGACCGCGCCCGGACCGGCGCTGCACCCGCTGGTGATCAGCGAGTTCACCGAGAGCTTCGACTTGTTGGTCCCCAGGCCCGCTGGGTAGATGTGGCACACTCCCTGGACGTCGTCGTCCGAGAGCTCGCGCTTGGCCAGTTCGCCTTCGAACGCCGACTCGAACATCGTGGTGCCAGCCACCGAGTGATCGAGCCCGAGCACGTGGCCGACCTCGTGGGTGACCACGTTCTGGACGTCCATCGCGTCCGCGCGCCCATCGGTGGCGAAGCCGAAGTACCCGCCGTTGATCTCGATGTCGGCGTCCACGATCTCCCCGGTGCGGGTGTGGAAGTACGTCACCGCCGAGGCGATCGTGGAGGCGGTGTGCTTCGGGTAGATCTGCCAGCAGCCGTACCGGGAGCCGCAGGTCCGGGCCGCCCAGCACGGGTCGCCCGCAGGCACGCGCCCGGGCTCGTCGCACCGCGCCTCCCGGAAGACCACCAGGTTCACGTTGTCGCCACGGGGGACGAAGCCGGTGTCCTCCCTCGGCGTGATCGAGAGGGAGAAGGTCAGGTCGGTGCACCGGGCGCCGCTCCACGCCGCGAAGCTGCGCATGACGGCACCCAGGCTCGCCTGCTGGCCCGCGGTCGCGCTGCCGCGCCCGTTCAGGGCGAAGCCGAGGTCACGGCGCTCCCAGTAGAGGTCGATCTCCGGGTTGTCGTCCGGATGCGAACGAACGAAGCCGTGACCGCCCACCAGCGGACCCGGCGAGAGCCCCAGCAGGTCGGCCGCGGGCTGCTCGCCGCGCCCGAGGCCCAGGAAGGGCTCCTCGGGGACGACCGCCCGCCCGGCGCGGACGTAGGCCCTGCCATCCTCTTCGGCGACCGGCAGCGCACCGTCAGCGCCCTCCGGGACCTCGAAGCGCCCGGTGCCAGGCTCGGGGGCGAGCCACAGGAGCAACCGCGCGCCTGGCCGCAGCACCGCCGCGCCCCAGACCCGCTGCCCGAGTTCGCCGTCCTCGCCGCCAGGAGTCACCACCTCCAAGACGGGCGGGAGTCCTGGTGGGCCCTCCCACACCCGCTCCACGGCCACAGTGGCGACGGTGGTGAACTGCGCCGCACCAGGCTCCAGGAGCCGGGTCGAGAGCACGCGGCCGCGGACGACGACCTGCTCGCTGGCGCTGACCGAGGCGGGGAGCAACACGGCGATGGCGAGCACGGCGAGGCGCACGACGAACCTCCTCAGGCGACCGAGGCCGCGACCTCGAGGGCCAGCTCGACCATCTTCGCGAACGAGTTCTGCCGCTCCTCCGCGCTGGTCTGCTCGCCGGTGACGATGTGGTCGCTGACGGTAAGGATGGAGAGCGCGCGGGCGCCGTGCCTCGCCGCCAGGGTGTAGAGCGCGGCGGTCTCCATCTCCGCGGCCAGCACGCCGTGGCGGGCCCAGACGCTCCACCAGGAGGGGTCGTCGGCGTAGAAGGTGTCGCTGGTGATGACTGGCCCGGCGCGGACCCGAAGCCCCAGGCGGAGCGCATCGTCGTGGGCGCGGCGGAGCAGGTCGAAGTCGCCGGTGGGCGCGTAGTCGCGGCCGCCGAAGGTGACCTTGTTCATCGCCGAGTCGGTGGAGGCGCCGGTGGCGAGCACCACCTCGCGCAGTCCCAGGTCGCGCTGGAGGGCCCCGCAGGTCCCCACGCGGATGAGCACCTTCGCCCCGTAGTCCTGCAGCAGCTCGTGCACGTAGATGGAGTGCGAGGGCATGCCCATGCCCGTCGCCTGCACCGAGAGCCGCTTGTCGCGGAAGGTGCCGGTGAACCCGTAGGCAGCGCGGACCTGGTTGTAGCGGACCGGGGAGGTGAGGAACCGCTCGGCGATGAACTGCGCGCGCAGCGGGTCCCCGGGGAGGAGGACCACGGGCGCGACCTCGCCCGGCCTGGCTTCGAGGTGGACGCTCACGTCGGGCTCCTCGGGGGCCTCACGCGCCGGCGGCGCGGGCCATCTCCACGGTCAGGCAGGCGAGGCGCACGGCGCTCTCGTCCATCGCGTCGGTGAACTCCACCACCAGCCGGGTGGGCACCTGCCGGCCCTGGACCTTCCAGACGCTGCGCAGCGCGCGGCCGCGGGTGGTGCGGGTGGGCT
>CAZAIE010000953.1:0-3443 GCA_964485035.1 uncultured Myxococcaceae bacterium
TCTGGTGGGCGCGGGGATGGGCGGGCTCCTGGTCCCTGCGCTGCTCCCGCCGCTGGGCGGCTCCGGGACGGTGCTGTGCGCCGGGGCGCTCGCGGGCGGGGCTGCGGTGCTCCTGTCGTGGGAGGCGGGGACGCGCTTCCGCGTCGGCGCCGCGCTCGCGGGGATCCTGGTCTCGGCGCTGGTGCCGCTGGCCGAGCGCGTGGCGCCGGTGCGCATCAGCCGGGACAAGGCGCTGGTGGGCATCCCCGTGTCGCGCATCCTCGCGCAGCCGCGGGTCCCGCCGCGCACGCAGTGGAACTCGCTCTCGCGCATCGACGTGGTCGAGTCGCCCGAGGGGCTCATCGCCCTCATCGACGCCGGCACCGCGGTGACCCGCATCGCGCACCCGGAGCGCCCGCTTGGAGAGGTCGGCGGCCCCACCACCGAGGAGTCGTTCTTCCTGAAGCTGTTCACCGCCCCCAACGTTCTGGTGGTGGGCTCGGGTGGCGGCCGCGAGGTGCTGCTCGCGCTGCGCTCGGGAGCGGCACAGGTCACCGGCGTCGAGATCAACCCGGCGATCAACGCGCTGGTGACCGGCCCGCTCGCGGAGTGGACGGGGAACCTCGCCTCCGACCCGCGCGTCCAGTTGGTGACCGACGAGGGGCGCAGCTTCCTGCGCCGCTCGAAGGAGCGCTTCCAGGTCATCCACCTGCCGCACACCATCTCCAACGCGGCGATGGCCTCCGGCTCGCTCAGCCTCGCCGAGAACTACCTGCTCACCCTGGAGGCGATGGACGACTACCTCGGCCGGCTCACGGACGACGGCATCCTGCTCGTCACCCGGCCCGAGGCGCACCTCCCGCGGCTGGCCGCGACGGTGAGGGCGGCCCTCGAGCGGCGCGGGGTGAAAGACGTCGCCTCGCGGGTCGTGCTGTGGCGCGGGCAGTACAAGGGGCTGGCCTTCGACGCCGGGCTCGCGCTGCGCCTGCGGCCGTTCACCGCCGAGGAGACCGCCGCCTTCGAGGCCCTCGCTCCGGCGCGGCGCATCGACGCGCTCTGGCTCGGCGACCGGGGCATGGACGCCTACCGCGCCGTGCTCACCGCCCCCTCGCCGTCGCCCGCGCTCTTCCCGTTCCCCACGCTGCTCGAGCCGGCCACTGACGACCAGCCCTTCTTCAACCGCCGGGTGCCGCTCTCGCAGATCCGCTGGAGCGACCTCACCGGGGTGTTCTCGCAGGGCAAGGGATCGCGGGCGGCACTCGAAGACCGTCCGGTCGCCGAGGCGGCGCTGGTGGTGCTGCTGCTCCAGGCGGTGGCGCTGTCCCTGGCCTTCATCGTGCTCCCGCTGCTGGTCTTCAAGCGGCGCGCGCTCGGCGGCCCGGGGACCTCACGCACTCTCGCGGGCTTCGCGGCCCTGGGGCTCGCGTACATCGTGGTGGAGGTGGCTTTCATCCAGCGCTTCACGCTCTTCCTGGGCCAGCCGGTCGTCGTCTTCGCCACGGTGCTGGGCTCGCTGCTGGTCGCTTCGGGGCTGGGGAGCGCCTTTGCCCGCCGCTTCGAAGGGCCGCGCGCTGCGGGCTGGGCCTGCCTCGTGGCAGGGCTCACCGCCGCGGCCGCCGGGACCCTCGCCGCAGGGGTCTCGGCATGGGCGCTGGAGCTCGCGCTCCCGGTCCGCGTGGGGCTCGCGGCGGCGGTGCTCGCCCCCGCGGGGTTCGCGATGGGCATGCCCTTCCCCCTCCTGGTGCGGCGGCTCGAGCAGGACCAGCCCGCGCGCATCCCCTGGGCGTGGGGCGTGAACGGCTTCGCGTCCGTGGTCGGCTCCATCGGCGCCCTGGTGCTGGGGATGGCCGCGGGCTACTCGGTCGTCTTCGCCGCGGGGGTGGCCTGCTACCTCGCGGCCACCGCCCTCACCCTGCGCCGCCCGCTGTGGTAGTACTCGCGCGTCTTTCGACAGGGCCCACTTCGACATGAGCAAGGCCAGCGCCTTCGGTATTCTCGCCGTCGCACTCGCAGTCATAGCCACCGCCGGCCCCTGGGGCTGCAGCTGCGGGGACGACGCCGCCCGCGCCGGGGCCGAACGCGCGAAGCTGCGCACCCAGGTCGAGCGCTCGATCCCGCTGGTGCCCTACCGGACGCTGAAGGTGGTCGCCCGCGCCTCCGCGGGCGGAGACGAGCGGCCCGCCGAGCTGGTGCGCGTGGTCGAGCAGCTCCCCGGCCCCGCCTCCCTGCCCTCCTCCGCGGCGACCCCCGAGGACGCGAAGAAGCTCGCCGACGCGGCGGTGGACGTGGCGGTGCTGCTCTACGAGAACCGGGTGGCCCTGGCGCGGCTCGACGAGGACCGGTTCCCGCTGCTCTGGACCGCCTGGGTGCGCAAGCCCCTGCCCGTCTCCTGGTACGGCGCCGAGACCGAGCACCTCGCGCTGGCGACCACCTGGACGGTGGGCGAGCTGGTGAGCGGGGCGTCGCCGGTGATGGACTTCTCGCTCTACGAACTCTCGCGGGCCGAGCCCCGAGACGACTGGCCGGTGGTGCAGACGCTCTGGGCGCGGCTGGTCCGCGGCGTGACCTACGCCGGGGGCGGCTACCGGCTCGCCGCCGAGGAGGAGTACGACGCCTACCTGGCGGTGCTCGGCCGCGCGAGTCCCGCTGAGGCCCAGGCGCTGCAGATCTCGGGCGTCGAGGTCCCCCTGGTCGAGCTCGCCCGTGCGGCCGGCCACTTCGGGCGCGGCCTGAACCGGGCGGCGCTGCTGCGCAAGAAGCCGGCGGTGGACGACCTCGAGGCGGCGCTCGCGGCGCTGAAGCGAGCGGGAGTCGAGAACGAGGCCACCTGGTGGGCCACCGCGTTCGTCGCCCACGCCCGCGGCCAGCACGCCGAGGCGGCCCAGGCACTGGAGAAGCTGGCAGCCAGCCCCCACCTCGCCCCCGCGGTGCGTGAGGAGATCCTCGCCGCGGCGCGCGACATCAAGAAGCCTGCTCCGGGAGTCTTCGGCTCGGCCCGCGCCGCGACGATCGTCGGGGGTGCGCTGCTGGCCCGCGCGGGAGGGGCGGAGGCGCTCGTCGCCAGGGTGCTGGGGCCCGAGACCACCGCGGAGGTGCTGGCGCCCATGGCCTGGCTGCGGCGGATGCGCGAGGGAGTCGCCCGCTATGCCACGCCCGACGCCCTGGGGATGGCGGTGCGGGAACGGGCGAAGGAGACCGCGGCCAAGGGCCTGGAGTCGCTCAAGCAGAAGGCGGCGGAGATGAAGGCCGCGGTCGTGGCTCCCCGGCCCCCGACGCCTCCTGCCGCGAGCGCCGATGCGGGCGCGCCTGGCCCCGCGCCGGCGCAATAGCGTGTTTGCCAGTCCGCGCGCTCTCTGAGTACAGTCCCGCGCGATGGCAAAGAAGCCCAAGGGTGGCGCCGAAAAGACCGCGGCGCCCGCCCCCACACCCACTGCTCCTGACGCTCCCGCGGCTCCGGCTCCTGC
>CAZAIE010000954.1:0-3437 GCA_964485035.1 uncultured Myxococcaceae bacterium
GCTCGGCCCACTTCTCGAGAGCGAACGTGGACTGCTCCTCGAGAGCGCCGCAGCCTTCCGCGGGAAGAGGTTGTCTCGCAACCACCCTCGTACCCGAGGTAAGGCGCCACTCAACTTTCTGGACTTGGGTTGCGGGCGTCAGCCCGCGCTAAGGAAGAACTTCTTCTCCGAGCTGGAGATCGGGCGGTCCGGGTTGAAGAGGAGGATGCCGGGGGCCGGGGAGACGGCGGCCTTCACCTCGGCGAGGAGGTGCTGCTCCCGCTTCTCCTGCTCGCGGGCCTCGCGGTCGATGAGGCTCGAAAGCTCAGGGCTCTCCACCCCGGTGACCAGGGAGAGCGCGAGGTCGTGCAGGAAGCCCAGGTAGGCGCCCGGGGCGAGGTCCGACTGGGCCTTCGCGAGAGCGAGGCCGAGCCTCCTGCCGCGGGGGGAGCAGGTGAAGCCGTGTCCGGGGGCGTCCGAGTAGCGGGCGTCCTCGTCGGCCTCTGGGTACGGGGCGCGCCCGCCGAGCAGGAACTTCACGGCCGCAAGGCACCCGTCGAGGTCGGCATGGGCCAGGACGAGGTCCACCGGGCCGGCCGCGGCGACGACCTCGGGGGTCACGAGCTCGGGGCAGGCGCGGGCCCGGGACTTCTCGACGAGGACGAACCTGGGGGCGCCCGCGAACCGGCTCCACTGCGGGTGCTCGTGGTGGTCGAGCCAGAGGGCGAGCCGCTCCCCGGCGCCGCGGATGAAGCGCAGGGTCTCGGTTTCGAATGCGCTGCCTTGGGCGAAGGCGAGGTCGAGGAGGGCGAGACGGCCCTCGGCTGGGACCTCGGGGAGCTGCTCGGGGCGGCTGTGGAAACGCAGGGTCGGTGTGGTCATGGCAGGCTCACTGTAACCGGCGGGTAGGACTCTCAGGCTCGGGCTTGGGGTCGTCCCAGGCGGCTCCGGTAGGCCTGGCGCAGGAGCTCGCGCTCCTCGAGCCAGCGGATCAGGCCGGCCTCGCCTTCGCGGACCGCGATCAGCGTCATCTCCAGGGACATCTGGAGGTGCGCGGCGTGCTGGGGTTCGGTCGTCGGGTGCGGGTGCGTCATGCTCACCTCCGACCCTCTGGACGCGACTCGGCGCTGGGACCTGACAGCCGGGGGGAGGCTAGACTCCCGGTGCGACTCGGGAGGTGTCATGGCGCAACGGGACTCGGCCTGGTGGACGGAGCGGATCGCGTGCTTGCGGCGAGGGGCCGGGAGCGGGCGGGCCGCCTATGACCAGGCCCGGAAGGATCTCGACGAGGCGGCGACGGACCTGGCGCGCAGGAGCTTCGGCTCCTTACGCAAGGCCCTGGGGGAGGAGTTCGAGGACGGCCTCCGGGAGGTCCTGTGGGGGACGGAGTCCCGCCAGGGGCTGCTCCAGGACCTCGAGGGTGGCCAGACGGTGACCTCACCCGTCTCGTATGTCCGCACGAGCCTGCTCAGGGGCCTGGTGGACGTCCAGCGGCGGTTCCATCCGCCGCAGGAGTCGGCCTCCGAGGGCGAGGCGGGGTACGAGCCCAGGCTGGCTCGGGAGGTGGCTCCGACGCTGCTCCCGAGGAAGGTCGGCGAGGACTTCCAGGACGCCGCGGGCTTTCTGGCGGTGGCGCTCGCCATCGCCCATGCGGCGCCGGAGTCGCCGGTGGGCCAGCTCGTCGCCCGGGAGCCGGGGTGGTCGCTCAAGGTGGTCCGGGGCTGGAAGGAGCTTGCGGGGTTTCTGCGAGCGGACGTGCTCCGGGGGACGTTGCGCCAGCGGTGGCGGTACGACCCGAAGCGCCAGCTGAAGATCCCTGCCCGGGACCTGTGGGCGAGGGCCTGGCAGGCGGCGTACTACAAGCACGAGGAGGAGTCGGCCTACACGGACGCGGGGGAGATCCCGCCGTCTCCCGAGGCGGGCGCCGACGCCTTCTACCAGCACGCGCAGCGCTTCCGGGACGCCTTCCAGGCTGCCGTCGGGACGGGCCTGGGGATTGTCAGGGACGGCGATGGGTCGCGACTCCCGCTGGAGTGGCTTCCGGCCAGGCACCCGACGCTCGAGGACGCGAAGGCCCGTCAGCGGCGGGGCTCGATCGAGCCCCGGTAACCGGCACTATCCAGGAGCCCACCACGATGAGGATTCGTCCCCTTCTCCACGCAGGCCTGCCGCTCCCCGCACTCTTCCAGGAGGGCGCCTTCTTCCATGGGAGCTGCCGCATCCAGCCCCTCGAGGTCAGTCCGGAGGATTCAACGGCGCGAATCGGGTGGATCCGGATCGTCGGCCTGGATCTCGAGCAGTCGTCGGTGGACCCGGAGGTCGAGGTCGAGATCGTCCGGCAGGTGCCGGCCGTCCGGGCCCGGATGAGGCTCTCGCAGCTCACCCGCCCCTACCCTTCGCTGGATCGGCTCCTGGTTCCGGCGTCGCCCGAGGAGATCCTCGGGTACCAGGTGCGGGTCGCGCAGGCGCTCTGGGAGCTGGAGGTCCCGATTCGCGCAGAGATCCGACCGGACTGGGAGGTGGTGCGTCCGGCGTCGCTCTTCGAGCTGACGGGAGAGGTTCCGCTGGAGGGGGTCTTGGACCACTGGCCCCGCGTCCGGATGGCGCCTCCGGCCGAGTCGTGGCGGCACCACCTCGGCCACCTGCTGGACGAGGACGAACTCGAGACCTGGTGCCGGGCGGCACTCGACCTGGGTCTGCCGCTCCGGCCATCGGTGTTGAAGCAGGCGGTGCGGAGGGCGCGGCTGGGCGAGGCGGACGTCCGGGGGCTCCCGGGGACGGACCAGTGGCCGGCGCTGGAGTGCTACGCAGCGCTCTCGCAGAAGCTGCTGCTCCACGCGCTCTCGGGCAAGGCGCTGCATGTTGCGGGTCACGTGGGGCTGACCCAGCTCGAGCGGGAGCTCGGGAACCTGAGGCCTGGGGAGGAGCAGCTGCTGCTCCAGCATCCGACGGGAGTCTTCGTGGTGGCGCGGGGAGGCGGTGGCCTCGACCGGACGCTCTCCTGGAGATCGTCCTACGCGCCCGGGAGCGACGACCGGCTGGAGCGGATTGCGAGGGTGCTGGTCCGGTGTCCGGGGGTTGCGTTCGTGAGCCGGAAGCTCGGCGTGTCAGAAGCCGGGTGAGCGCTGCGTCCTCTTGGGTAGGCAGGTAGGAGCCGTCATGGAATACGTGTTTGAGATCGAGGACTTGGCCGCTTCGGCGCGCTCGCTGGCGACGGACTCGCAGGCTCCGGTCGTGCGAGGCGAGGTCGAGGCGGGCCTTCTGGCCCTGGGTTTGGAAGTCGAGCGGGTGCCCGAGCTCGGTCCCGAGTGGCGGGCGGCGCTCGCCGACGCCGAGCGGCAGGCGCTCACGACCTTTTGTGAGGCCTTGCGAGAAGCGGACCTCCTGAGGCTGCGCCAGACGCTCGAGGTGGCGGGCTCCCGTCCCGAGATGCTCGTGCTCTTCCCCGAGTTCTCGGA
>CAZAIE010000955.1:0-1048 GCA_964485035.1 uncultured Myxococcaceae bacterium
GGGCTGGACCGCGTCCTCGACCTGCTCGCGGAGCGGGGCCCCCGGGCCCGGTACCACGTCGGCGGCGGCGAGCCCTTCCTGCACCTGGAGCTGCTCTCCCACGCGGTGCGGGGGCTGCGCGCGCGGGGGCTGGGCCTGGACTACGTGGAGACCAACGCGGCCTGGGTGAAGGACCAGGCCCACGCCCGCTCGGTGCTGGCCCGGCTCGCCGGGGACGGCCTCTCGCAGGTCCTGGTGAGCCTCTCGCCCTTCCACGCCGAGTTCGTGCCGCTCGAGCGCACCGAGGCGCTGGTGGCCGCGGCCCGCGAGGTGCTGCCCCAGGGCGCATTCGTCTGGCTGCCGACCTTCGCTCAGGACCTCGCCGACGAGCCGCGGGACGAGCCGGTCGACCTGGAGGCGCTGTTGGCCGGCCGTGGAGACGGCTGGGCGCGGTCGCTGGCAAGGCGCTACTCGCTGGTCCCCGCGGGCCGGGCCGCGCGCTTCTTGAGCAACCACGGGGAGACCCTGGGGTGGCGGGAGGCGGCGGCGCAGGCCCCCTGCCGCAGCCGGCTCACCGACACCACCCACTTCCACGTGGACGGCCAGGGGCTCTACGTGCCGGGGCTCTGCGCGGGGCTCGCGCTCCCGCTGGCCGAGGTCCCCGGGGAGATCGACCTGGGCCGGTACCGGCTGCTGCGCACGCTGCTTCAGGGCGGGCTGGAGGCGCTGGTGGAGTTCGCCCGGGAGTGGGACTTCCGCCCGCTGCCCACCTACGGCTCGGCCTGCGACCTGTGCACCGACCTGCGGCTCTCGCTCTACCGGCGCGGGCACCCGGAGCTGGGCCCCGCGGGCTTCTACGACGCTCGCTCGCTCCCCGGCTACCGGCGCTGAGGGCTGGCCGCGGCTCCGCCCACCGGCTTCACGGTCAGCCCGTAGAGGGCGATCTTCTTGTCCAGGGTCGGCCGGCTGATGCCCAGGATGGCCGCGGCCTTCACCTTCTTGCCGTTCGCCGCCCGCAGCGCCTGGGCGACCAGCTCCCGCTCCACCCTCGACACGGCCTGCTCGAGCG
>CAZAIE010000955.1:1058-3436 GCA_964485035.1 uncultured Myxococcaceae bacterium
CGGGGATCGTCATGGATCTCATGGGCCAGGTGGCGCGCGAGCAGCAGGCGGCGATCATCGTCGTCAGCCACGACGAGAAGATCTTCAATCGCTTCCACCGCATCTTCCATCTTCGCGATGGCCTGCTCGAGCGGCTCGGGCCCCGCCGGGGCGAGCGCACCGCCGCCGCCCACCTCGCGAGGCAGGTGCCCCTTGCGGAGCTCCTCGCCCGGGTACGCGAGCGCCACCTGCTCGGCGCACAGCCGCAGCTCGCGGACGTTGCCCGTCCAGCCATGCTCCAGCAGCGCGTCCTTCGCCTCCGCCGAGAGGCGCACCGGCCGCACCCCCTGCCGGCGCGCGACGCGCAGCGCGAAGTGCTCGAAGAGGAGGGGGATGTCGGTCAGGCGCTCGCGCAGCGGAGGGAGCCCCACCTCCACCCCGGTCAGCTCGTGCGCCAGCTCCAGGTCGATGCGCGCGGTCGCGGCCAGCGTCGCCACCGGCTCCCGCGCGGTCACCACCAGCCGGAAGTCGCTGCCCCCCTCGGCGCGCGTCGCCGACCGCCGCTCCCGCAGCTCGTGCGCGAGCCGCACCGCGAGCTCGTGGGACAGCAGGTCCACCGAGGTGAGCGCCAGCGTGCCCCCGTCCGCGCGGACGAAGGCGCTGGGCCTGGCCGGCAGCCCCGGGCCGGGGCCCCTGCCCCAGAACTCCTCCTCCACCGCGGCAGGTGCGCCGCTGCAGTCCACGACCACCAGCGGCCCCAGGGCGCGCGGGGAGCGGTGGTGCAGGTAGTGGACGCAGGCCGAGCGCCCCACCCCCGGCTCCCCCACGAGGATCACCGGGTGCCCGGTGCTCCCCGCGCGGCGCACCTGGTCGAGGGCGCGGCGGAAGACGCGGCTGGTGCCCACCAGCACGTCCTCGGCGGGGGGCGGGACGCGGGCGCGCACGGCGGCGAGCGCCTCGGCGGTGAGCCGGCCGATGGCCGAGAGCACGGCGAGGTCGCGGTCGTCGAAGCCCGCGCCCTGCCGCTCCACGTAGACGAGGCCGAAGGCGCTGCCGCCGCCCCAGAGCGGCGCGGTGGCCCCGCTGCCGGCCCGGGCGGCCTCGCGCCGCTCCGAGGCGCGCAAGAGCGGCCGGGGCACCTGGACCTCGCTGGCGCCCACCACCGCAGCGGTCGCCAGCCCCAGCTCCCCCGAGAGCAGCGCGGCTGACACGTCCGCGTGGAGCACCCGCAGCGCCTCCTCGGCGCCGCGCCGCAGCACCGCGGCCTCGGAGGCCGCGTGGAGCAGCCCCATCGCCGCCCGCAGCACCGCCCCGCCCTCGCCGGAGGTGGGGAGGAACTGCTCCACCGCGGCCGAGCGGAGCTCGTCCTTCGACTCGCCCACCGAGAACGCCGCCGGGGGGTCGAAGAGGAAGAGGGTGTCGCCGACCTGGATGCGGTCGCCGGGGGAGAGCGGCAGCTCCTGCTCGAGGAGCAGCCGCTCGCCGTTGACCACCGTGCCGTTGCGGCTGCCCAGGTCGGTGAGGAAGCAGCGCCCGGCGCGCAGCACCACCCGCGCGTGGCGCCGCGAGACCTTGGCGTCGTCGGGGAGCTGGACCTGGCAGGCGGTGGAGCGGCCCACCACCAGCTCCGCCCCCACCTCGACCCGGGCGCCCACGAGCGGGCCGGTGACGGCGACGAGGGCGGGCATCGCCGGAGGGCTACAGCACCCGCTCGATCTGCTTGAAGAGATCGATGCGGTCCACGAGGTTGGTGAGGTAGTCCAGCTTGTCCGTGGAGAGGGTGAGCATGGGCGAGAGCTTGTAGCGCGCGTGCCACTCCTCGTAGAGCACGTTCAGCCGCTGCAGGTAGGTGGTGGGGATGTCCTGCTCCATCGCCCGCCCGCGCAGCCGGATGCGCTGCTTCAGGGTCTTCACCGGGCACTTGAGGAAGATCATCAGGTCCGGGGGGGCCAGCGCCGCGGAGATGGTCTCGTAGAGCTCGGTGTAGGTCTGCCAGTCGCGCTTGTCCATGAGCCGCTGGCGGTAGAGGTTGCGCGCGAAGATCTCCGCGTCCTCGTACAGCGTGCGGTCCTGCACCACCGTGCCCGGCTCGCGCTCCTGGGCCCGGTGCAGCCGGAACTTGTGGGTCAGGAAGTAGACCTGCGAGCGGAAGGCGTAGGCCTTCATGTCCTTGTAGAAGTCCTCGAGGTACGGGTTGGTGTCGTTGGGCTCGAAGAACGGCTTGAGCCCGTAGCGCTTGCAGAGGAACGCGACCAGCTCCGTCTTCCCTGCGCCGATGTTGCCGGCGACGGCCACGAACTTCTTCCGCTTGGTCATGCGCGCACTTTTAGACCACGGCGCCGATTCTTCCAAGGTCGACGTGCCCGCCTTGCCGCTTCGCCTGCAGCCAGATAGAACGC
>CAZAIE010000956.1:0-534 GCA_964485035.1 uncultured Myxococcaceae bacterium
CTTTGAAGCCGCGCGCGGACCCGGGACCTGGGCGCGGTGTCGCCGGTCTTTCCGCGACCGATTGGTCGCGGCCCCTTTGAAGCCGGGGCCCCCCGCTCGATGACCTTGGCCGCGGACTCCTTTCCGCGACCGATTGGTCGCGGCCCCTTTGAAGCGCGACACCCCGCCATCGCTCGCGACCACGGTCGGGGTCCTTTCCGCGACCGATTGGTCGCGGCCCCTTTGAAGCTCGTTCACCAGCCGCTCGACCACCGTTTCCGCATCTCTTTCCGCGACCGATTGGTCGCGGCCCCCTTTGAAGCATCCAATCCGCGCGGGCCTTGCAACGAATGCCCGTGAATTTCCGCGACCGATTGGTCGCGGCCCCCTTTGAAGCGGCAGCGGCGTGGCGTCCCCGAGCGCCAGCTTGCATACTTTCCGCGGCCGATTGGTCGCGGCCCCTTTGAATGAAGCGCTATCCGCGCGAAGGCTGGGAGGGCGCCTTCGCCGCCCCGCTCCCTGCATGAGCCACCGCGCTCCCAGCCCCCCTGAAGT
>CAZAIE010000956.1:544-3433 GCA_964485035.1 uncultured Myxococcaceae bacterium
CTCACGCTCTCGCTGCTGCTGCCGGCCCGTCCAGAGACCGAGCGCGGCGCCGAAGAGCAGCACTCGCCAGCACGAGCAGTGCCCCCACCGGCAAACCCGCTGCCGTGCTGGAGCACCCGCACCCTGCCGGAGCCTGAGCCACCACCGTGCCACCGTCCTCGACGACCTGAGCATCGGGACCCGCGGCCTCCTGTGCGTCAGGCGCAACCCCCGCATCGAGTGGGACCTGCGCATCGAGCCTCGCCTCCGCGTCGGGCATCACCTCCGCGTCGAACTCCACCTGGGCGTCCGTCCCCACCCCGGCATCAGCACCAGGCAGTCCCGCATCAGCGCCCGCCCGGGCAGTGACGCGCAGCGATGCCCCCGAGACGTTCCCGTCGGCCCAGGCGAACGTCACATGCACCCTCTGCGCTCGCGCCTCCGCCGCCACCGTCGCCTCGAAGGAGATCCGGCTCTCGCTCGTGACCCGCACGGTGCCCACGACCACGTCCGCCGAGTCCGTGGAGATCACCGGGACCTCCGTGGTGGGGAAGTCGTGTCCCTGCGCCTCGAGCGTCGCCGACTCGCCCGCCACGACGACCTCCGGGACCAGCGCATCGACCTCCGGCGTGATGGGAGCCAGCGACACCTCGTACCGGTAGGGCTTGCGGACCCACCCCGCTCCGCCCGTCGAGTACGCGCCGGGGCCCTGGTTCGCCACCGCGAGCACCAGGTACCGGTGCGCGCCCGGCTTCACCTTCTTGCGTGCGTGCCCCTGGGAGTCGGCGTCGACGTACCACTCCTCGGTCTGGCAGGTCGGGCAGTCAGGCGTGGTCCCCGCGAGCCCCGCGCTCCACCGCACCGCCGGGTCGCCCCAGAACTCCACGAGCAGCGCCTTGTCGGCAGGAACCCCAGCGAGATCGACCCGGACGAGGCTGGCGCCATAGCTCATGGGGCTGAAGGGCCCGCCCGTGACCGGGAGCTGAGCGATGGAGTGCTCGGCGTCGAGCCGGGGGCCCGTCAGCTTCCACGCCGCCCGTGCGCCCTCCCAGTTGGCGAGGTTGACGAAGTGCCGTCCGTCGTCGTTCGGCCCGGTGAAGTACCTCCAGAGCGTGAACCGCTTGAAGGCCAGGTCGAGGTCGGTGAGGCGGCCGATCGCCGCCAGGTGGTCGGGGCAGGTCGTGCCAGTCCTGCTCAGCTCGTCGAGCTTCTTCCAGAGCGCGCCCACGAAGCCGAGGGGCTTGCCGTCCCCGTAGTGCTGGTCGAGGTAGTGGAGGAACAGCGCGCTGCCGTAGGGGTAGAAGTCGCCGGTCCCCGCCTCCCAATCGAGCGAGCGTTCCGGGTGGGCCTGGAAGTCGTTGATCCCGAGGAAGTAGCCGAGCATCCAGCCTTCCCCGGCGCGGTGGGTCCCCGAGGTGTACAGCGCGCTCGACTCCATGAGGCCATTCCCGAAGGGACAGATGCCGGCCTGGGTCGCGTGGTGGAACTCGTGGGATACGGTCAGCGGAAGCACCTCGGTCGGAATCTCCGGCGGGTCGATGATGAGGTGCGTGGCGTAGCCGAGGTTGCGGTCGGGGGACTTCTCCCCTTGCCGGCAGGCGGCTCCAGCCGGGTGGTCGCCGAGGACCACGTCGAAGTCGTCGCTCCCCCGCTCCCCCAGGTCCTTGGGCGGCGCGGGCATCCCCAGCACCTCGACGTGGAAGTGCCAGGCCTCCTCGGCGGCCTTGAGGACCTGCTGGGCATAGGTCTTCTGCGCGAGCGAGTGGTGGACCTGGAGCGGGTACTTCGTGGACTGGAGCACCCGGTCCTGGGCAGCCGCGGGAAGAGCAGCGAGCACCCCGCCCGCCAGAGCCAAGACCGCCAGACGACCACCCATGGACCTACCTCCCGTTGGAGAGCGCTACCCAATGCAGACGAGCAGCTATAGATCCTCCAGGCCCCTCCACGACTTGGGAGATCTTGATCTGCGATGGAGACGGACGGACCACGACGGCCTGCAGCCACGGAGGACGGCGCCGGGCGCCTGCACCTGACGGAGGAGGTCCTGGCGCCGCAGCTGCGCACCGCGACGATCGCGGTGTCCGGCCGAACGATGCGCTGGAGCACGGCCGCACGCCTGTCCCTGCGGTCCTACGACTTCCCCGACGCCCAGCAGAGCGACTGGTGTGTCTCCACCCGCAGCTCCGAGCTGACGCTGGTGGTCGAGGGCGAGCTCCAGCTGCAGGTGGGGCCATCCCGCCAGCACGTCCGGGTCCGGTCAGGGGAGGCCGTCCTGGTGGCGCAGGGAGTCCCCCACGAGGAGTCGTGGTCCGCGGGCTCCCGGGCGCTGGTGGTGGATCTGTCGCTCCCGAAGAGCGCACAAGGCCTGGGGCACCTGCCCTCGGGGGCGCTGGCGCCCGAGCTGACCCGGCTGGTCCCGCATCTCTGGGAGGCGCGTCCGGACGCGATGGAGCGGCTCGGCCGGCTCCTGGACGCGGGCACGTTGACCGCGCCGCCCGAGGGCTGGGTGGACGTCGAGGACATCCAGAACACGCGGCTGATGGCGCGAGTGAAGGCCGACCTCGAGGCCAGCTTCCGCCACCCGGTGCAGCTGTCCGCGCTCGCTCGCCGGTACCACATGGACCCGTTCTACCTGGCACGGAACTTCAAGCGGAACTTCGGCCTCGGCCCGAGTGCCTACCTCCAGTTCCTGAGGCTCGAGGACTACCTCTGGTCGAACGTGCTCGGGCGCCGGCTGACCGAGACCGAGCGAGCCCTCGAGGCCGGGTTCGGGGACTACTCGACGTTCTGCCGCCGGATCCGGCAGAGGTTCGGCCGGCCGCCCTCGAGGCTCTTCTCCAGGTCCGGGTGATGCCGCTTCCGTGAAGACGAGGGCAGTGGCCAGCTCGGCGCGCGAGCCCCTTCCCACGC
>CAZAIE010000957.1:0-3432 GCA_964485035.1 uncultured Myxococcaceae bacterium
CCCCGCGTCGAGCGCGTCGATCTTCGCACTGAGCTTCCAGACCCCGCCGTCCTTCTTGAGCGTCGCCGTCGCGCCCTCGAACTCGCGGCCGCACTCGCCCGCCCCCGACTCGCGCTGCACCACCGTGCAAAGGACCTTGCACTCCAGGGAGTCGGGGAGATTGGTCCCGGTCCCGGAGACCTTCAGATCCAGCCATCCGCGGGGGAACTCGTCGCCCGCCCGCTTCTCCCACTTCCAGACCAGTTCGTCGAGAGAGAGCTCGAAGCCCAGCAGGGGAATCGCCGTGAGCTCCACGACTTCCTCCTGGGCGCTGTCCAACGAGACGACGACGAGGTTCTCAGGCAAGCGCTTGGCCCTCCTCTAGCTGTTGCGGGTCCTGCGCCTCCTTGGGCACCGTGAGCGTGATCTTCAAGGGCAGATCGAACGCGGAGTCCACTTTCCCGGCCGCGTCACGCAACACGACCTTGAACTCAAGCTGCTGGGAAGCGCCGTCCGGGTCGGGGACCACGAACTGGGCGAGGTTGAGCTGCCCGCCGAAGGTCCCATCCGGCCGACAGCGCCCGGCCTTGACCTTCGCCAGACCCTTGAACTTGTCGAAATAGGTGATCCCGCTCGAGAGAGGCAACTCCTTGCCGTCCTCGACCTTCACGAGCTCGAGACGGTCGCTGCCAAGAACTCCGGTGGTGCGGGCCCAGAACTCGAGCGTTCCGTGAGTCTCGGCTTCTCCGCCGTCCGGCCGGACCCAGGCGCCCTTGCGCTTGGAGTTGTCGTACTCCGCGAGCTTGCCCTCCGGCTGCAGGAGCACGAGGTCCTCGGTCTTGGCCGCGACCTTCTTGCCGAGGAACGGCCCCTCCTTGCGCAAGAGCTTGAAGCGGAGCTTCTCGCGATGCTTGTCGGGCTGGAACGAGAAGGCCAGGGTCCGGATGCCGCCCCGGGTCACCGGGGTAAGCGACGCGGAGTCCTTGTCGTTCAGCTTCACCACCGGCGCCGCCTTCTTCCAGTACTGGTCGTCCCCCCCGGCGACCTCGACCAGCACGCGGGCGTTGGGCGTCTCCGGCTGCATCTCCAGCTTGGCGGAGACGACCTGAGGCGTGGCGAGGAGCTGGATTGGCTCCGGGGCCCAGCACGTCACCGGCTCCCCGATCGCTCCTGCACCGACCTTCGCCCAGGTCTTCTCCTCCGACTTGGACGGGTCCGCGCCGTTGTAGAACCGGAACCCCACTCGGACCTCGATCGCCCCCTTCGCGTTGGGCTCGATGGGCGTGACGCAGAGCGCTGCCGGGATGGGTTCGAAGCGGACCTCGAGTTCTCCCCCCGCCTCGGCGTCCCGGGAGTCCTCCAGGTGAACCACCGGCGCGCACGTCTCGCGCTCCGCCGGGGCGACCTGCTGGTGAGTGAACAGCACCCCGGACGGCTTGACCGCCATCTCGGCCTCCGAGACCCAGGCGTCGAAGAACGCCCAGAGCTGCTTCTGCGTCTCCCCCCCGGCCTTGAGCAGCTTGAGGTCGGTGCTCAGGCCGTTCTCCGAGAGGGCCGAGAGGGTCATCGCCCGCCCCTTGGTGGAGTTGCGCAGCTTCTGTACCGCCTCCACCAGGCACACCGACGGTCGGGCGGCCTTGGGGGCCGCGGCGCGGCGGTACTCGGCCACCGTGAAGTCGCGCGTCAGCGCTCCCTCGGGCGGCATCGCCTCGACGAAACCCGCCTTCTCTACCAGCCCCTTGCGACGAATCAGGGCGCCCGCCGGCCGTGTCAGCGAGTCGAGCCGGAGGGCATGCTCTGCCTCCAGGCAATCCGACTCGGCGGCATCCTTGGCCCGGAAGACCACCCAACCCGAGAGCGTCGTTGGGAGTCCCCTCTCGAAGCCCAGCGTCGCGACAAACGTCTCCTTGTGCTGCAGCGGCGTCGAGAGCCCCGCGGGCTTGGGCGCCAGGACCTCGACCTCCTTGACGCACCGCTCGAGCACCTTGGGTCCGCTCTGCGCGGCGTCGCCGGTGCCTTCAGGATCCTCGGCGGCCTGGAGCTCGAGCTTGCCCCAGAGCTGCTGCCTCGCCTCTGCTGCCACCGTTCCGTTCTCGAAGGTCCCGCTGAAGAGCGTCCTGGCCTTTTCCCCCGACGGCTTCATCAGCAGCCGCACCGACGCCTTGCCCGCCCCCGGCTCGCTCTGCTCCACAGCCAGGCAGGGCAGCGCCTCCCCCACCCTTCGCTTCGCCGGTCCCCGCCAGCCCAGCAGCGCCACCTTCTTGGCCTCCTCCGGCTGCCACGGCTTCGAGGGTCGGAACTCCAACACGTTCGCGTACTCCAGCATCTGCACCAGCCACGCGAAGGTCACCGGGTGCGCGCAGCTCGTCTCTGCCTTCGGGTCCAGCTGCCCCTTCTCCGTCCCGAACAGCGCGTGCTCCTTCCCTTCAGGCCCGTTCTCCCCCCACCAGGCCACCGAGGCGACCAGCTCCTTCAGCACCTCGTCCGCCGGCTTTCCCTGCAGGTCGGTCCGGCCCGCGAGCCAATCCTTCGGGAGCCACTGCGCCTTCTCGAGCCGGGCCTTCAGGGTCTTCTCCAGGCCTTCCTTCGTCCATTCGTTCAGGTGCGTCACCACCGTGCGCCTGAGCCGCGCCTTCCCCAGCCTCTTGAACAGCTCGAGCTGCGTCTTGAGGTCCGGCGGCCCCGCCGACCCCGCGTCGAGGAACAGCCCCTCCTCCGTGCGGATCTCCAGGCGCTGGGTTCCGGCCGGGATGTTCAGCGGAACGTCGGTCGGCTTCTTCTGCGCCGGCTGGTACTGCACCTCCTGCGCGTGCACGAACCCGCCTCCGAGGCTCTTCACCTTCAAAACGTACTTCTTGTCCGGGACCAGATCCGCGTAGTCCCCCTTCCCATTCGCGATTCGAAGCGTCACCGCCACGAATCCCTTCGGCGCCTTCGCGTCGGTGTCGAACGCGAGCTGCAGGGTGGAGCGCACATCTCCGTTCTCCACCCGCATTGCGCGGCTCAGCAGTCCGGAGTTGTAGTTCGGGAGGAGGTCCCTCACTCCTTTGTCGCAGTCCGGGAGCCCCTTCACGACCTCCTTGAGTTCCTCGCCCTCGAACACGTTGTTCTGCTGGCTCTCCTTCACCTCCACGAAGAAATCGCTCCCGAGTCGTTGCTTCTGCGGCAACAGACCGTCCACGAAGTCGAGCAACTCCTTCATCGACCCGTCCTTCGGAGTCAGCACCTCCCAGTGCAAGAAGCCCTTCCCGAACTTGCTCTCCCCCGCCACCGCGCCGATCGCCTCGCCTCGGTCCACCGTCAGGTATGGCTCGCCGAACGTCACCACCTGGTTCTTCTCCAGCCGCTCGAACAGCTCGTCCACGTCCTTCTCCGGCGGCCGAAGCACCACCTCCACCCCCGTCAGGTCCAACGTCTCCACCCCGGTCCGGTCCTCCTTGAAGACCTGGTACT
>CAZAIE010000958.1:0-3425 GCA_964485035.1 uncultured Myxococcaceae bacterium
CCCAGCCCCAGAGCCGCCATGCCCCTCGAAGTGGATCTGTCCCGCTACCCCGTGCTGGTCGTGGACGACGAGCAGGACAACCTCGACATCGTCCGCTTCAACTTCCGCAAGGTGCACCCGCTGCTCTTCGCCCAGGGCGGCGCCGAGGCCCTGGAGATCCTCGCGCGGGAGGACGTGGCCTGCATCGTCAGCGACCAGCGCATGCCGGGGATGACGGGGCTGGAGCTGCTCAAGGCCGCGCGCGCCGTCCGTCCCGACGCGGTGAACGTGCTGCTCACGGCCTGGGCGGACCTGCCGGTGCTCACCGCGGCGCTGAACGAGGGGCTGGCGTACCGCTACGTGGCCAAGCCCTGGAGCTCGGAGGAGCTGGGGCTCGCGCTGCGCGGGGCGGTGGAGCGCTTCCACCTGCTGCGCGAGAACCGCCGGCTGCTGGAGCTGACGCGGGCGCACGCCGAGGCGCTGGAGAAAGAGGCCGACGAGGTCTTCAACTTCGGGGAGATCCTGGGCGAGGCGAAGGCGCTGCAGCGGGTGCTGGAGACGGTGCGCCAGGTGGCGCCGACTCCCTCGACGGTGCTCGTGCGAGGCGAGAGCGGGGTGGGCAAGGAGCTCATCGCCCGCGCCATCCACCACGCCAGCCCGCGGGCCGGCCGGGCTTTCGTCCGCGTGAACTGTGCGGCGCTGGCGCCGGGGGTGCTGGAGAGCGAGCTCTTCGGGCACGAGAAGGGCTCCTTCACCGGAGCCCTGGCGCGCAAGCTGGGGCGCTTCGAGCTGGCCGACGGGGGGACGCTCTTCCTCGACGAGGTGGGCGACCTCACCCCGGAGATCCAGGTCAAGCTGCTGCGCGTCCTGCAGGAGCGCGAGTTCGAGCGGGTGGGCGGGACCGAGACGCTGCGCGTGGACGTGCGGGTGCTCTCCGCGACCAACCGGGACCTGGAGGCGCTGCTGCAGGAGGGGCTCTTCCGCGAGGACCTGTACTACCGCCTCAACGTCTTCCCGGTGGTGGTGCCGCCGCTGCGCGAGCGCGCCGACGACATCGAGCGGCTGGCGACGCACTTCGTGGACCGCTTCGCCCGGCGCTGCGCCAAGCGGGTGTCTGGCCTTTCCGACGGCGCGGTGGACAAGCTGTGCGCCTACCCCTGGCCGGGGAACGTGCGCGAGCTGGAGAACGTGCTGGAGCGCGCGGTCATCCTCTGCCGCAGCGGGACGGTGGAGGAGGGCGACCTGGACTTCGGGGTGCGCCGGACGCCCGCGGCCGCCACGCCGCCTGCGAACCTCTCGGACGCGCTGGGCGACCTGGAGCGGCGCAAGCTCGTCGAGGCCATCGAGAAGCACCGGGGGCGCAAGAGCGACGTGGCCCGCGAGCTGGGCATCAACCGCTCGACGCTCTACTACCGCCTGAAGAAGTACGGGCTGGAGTAGCCCTCCCGGGGGCCTTCCGGCCGCGGCGTCCGGTCCTGCTAGAGTGGGCGCCGTCTGCACGAGGGGTCCCCCGATGTCCTTCCGCGAGCTGTTCGCCGGCGGAGAGTGCGCGTTCCCCAGGCGCGGGGGGCGGGCGCGGTTCACCTTCTACGTGAGCGACCTCGCGCGCGCCGAGCGGCTGTTCGAGGACATGTACGTGGAGCTCTCGGTCCGCGCCCGGAGCGACGGCGGGCTGGCTTTCTGCCTCGACGTCCCCGACCGCGACCTGGGGAGCTGGCTCATCCCGCTGCACGACGCGGAGCTGCTGAAGCTGGGGCAGGGGCCGGCGGACTGCGAGGCGCGCCTGCGCGCCGATGGGGGCACCCGCTCGCTGGACCTCTCGCCCTTCTGCGTGGGGCTGCGGCACGACTGGTCGGGCGGGGTGGCGCGGGCCTTCTGCGACCTCGCGCGGGGGGACGTCGAGGGCAGCGCGCGCAGGCTCGCGCCGCTGGTCGCCCGCCGCGACGCGGTCCCCGGGGCCCACCACCTCCTGGGCCGCTGCCACCGGGCGGCGGGGCGGCTCTCCGAGGCCATCGCCTGCTACCGGGAGGCGGTGCGTGCGTGCGCCGGGGAGGACGGGAAGCTGCGCCCCTGGGCCGCGGCGCCGTTGTCGGACATGGGGGTGGCCTACAAGAAGCAGGGGGACGCCGCCCGCGCAGTGCACTGCTTCCTGCACTCGCTGCACCTGCGGCCGAACCACCCCGAGGCGCTGCTGAGCTTCTTCTCCCTCATGGCCCTGGACGACACCTACGTCCTCTTCGGCGCGGCGCGGGTGCTGGCGCTGGGCGGCGGGCCGCTGGTGGACCAGTTCCTCTCGAGCTACGCCGAGTTTGCGGGGAAGGACCCCGCGGGGCTGCGGGCGCGGGCCGAGGAGCTGGCGCCGGGGGTGGACCTGGGCGCCTGGCCGTTCCGGCGCGCGGGTTTCGGGAGGCTGGCCTCGTTCGAGCGCGGACTGGAGTCCACGGCGGCGGCGGCGGTGGTCCGTCCGGGCCGCTGGGGGCCTGGCCCGGCCAGCGCCTGAGCGGGCTTGCACCGGCTCCGCCGTGAGGCAAGAATCCGCGCCGCCATGTTCCCCCGCACCTCCTGGGTCCTCGTTCTTGTTGGCGCCTGCTGCGCCGCGCTCGTCGGCTGCGCCGCCGACTCCAGCCTCAACGCCCGGCTCGCCGGCGCCGAGCAGCTCGCCCGCGAGGCCAACCAGGCCCTGAAGGACGCCGACCAGCGGATGAGGGCGGAGCAGCTGGACGAGGCCGGGGAGCTGCTGGTCGAGGTCCGGGAGAAGGTGGAGGACCGGCAGATGGCGTTCTACGCCGACCGCGAGAACCTGGAGGACCGGCTCTCGCAGGCGAACTCGCGGCTCGCCGCGGCCCGCGACGCGAAGCACCGCCGGGAGATCGCCCAGGCGGTGCCCGGGCGCATCGGGTCTTGCGATGCGCTGCTCGCCGAGTTCCGCAGCTCGACGGACGCGCTGCGCGACCGCGCCACGCTCGACCGGCCGAAGGCCACCCGCGCGCGCAGCGCCCTCGAGGCGGCCCGGCGCTTCCTGGACGAGTCCAAGGCCTTCGAGATCGACTCCAAGTGGACGGCCTACGCCGCCGGGGCGCGCAAGGAGCTGGCGGGCCGGCAGGTGCAGGTCACCCTCGCCGAGGCGGTGGTGGCGTTCCTCGAGGGGCCGGTGGCCAAGAACCAGGCGGCGAAGGCGCTGTTCGAGCAGGCCAAGGCGGAGAAGAAGGTGGAGGACCGTCCGGCGCTCTTCGAGAAGGCGCGGGACACCTGGCTCGCCTGTGGCCGGGACGCGGCGGCGCTCCTCGCCCAGAACCCGGGCCTGGAGCGGGAGCCCATGTCCCTGGGAGCGCCCAAGCTCACGCCCAAGACGTTTGCCGCCGCTTGCGAGGCCCAGGCGAAGGCCGCGGACGGCATCGCAAGCGGCGGCAAACGTCTTGGGCGTGAGCTTGGGCGCTCCCAGGGAC
>CAZAIE010000959.1:0-3423 GCA_964485035.1 uncultured Myxococcaceae bacterium
GCTCCCATCACCCCGCCGAAGGACCACGGCTGCGGCTGCGGCGGCACCGGCGGCGCTCCCGCGGTGGGCGCCCTCACGCTACTGTGCGCGGTTGTCTTCCGGAGGCGAACGCGATGCCGAACGTAGGTTCCCCCAAAGGCGCACCTCCCAAGCTTGCGCCGGCAGGACAGGGAGGCGGCGGTCAGCCCCTGAAGGGCGCGCGTCCGGCCCGCTCCCGATCGCGCGCCGACTTCTCGGTCAGCTACGTCATCCAGGCGCTGTCGGCCTACAACCTCATCACCGTCGACCAGATGCGGGAGGTGAAGCTCAAGGAGGCGGTGGTCCGCAACCGCATCTCCAAGGAGCGCTCCGCCGACGGCCACCGCTACGAGGTCTCGCCCATCGAGTTGGTGGCGGACTTCAACTTCCCGGTTCCAGGCCGCCCCAACCTGTTCCTCGACCAGGACAAGATCAGCGAGATCTGCGCGCTGCAGTGCGGGGCCAAGTACAAGAAGGTCGACCCGCTCACCCTGGACATGGCGCTGATCACGCGGACGCTCTCGCGCCCCTACGCCTCCAAGCACGTGGTGATGCCGCTGGAGAAGGTGGACGGCGTCCTGCGCGTGGCCGTGGGCAACCCCTTCGACGACGAGCTCTTCGACGGCCTCCGGTCGATCACCGGGATGCCCATCGAGCCGGTGCTGTCGTCGAAGGCCGACATCCTCCGGGCCATCGACCACGTCTACGGCTTCAAGAAGAGCGTGGCCGCGGCCGCCGACCAGCACGGCGGCCCGGTGGTGGACATCAGCAACTTCGAGCAGCTGGTCCGGATGTCCACGGACCGGGAGCTGGACGCCAACGACAAGCCGGTCGTCGCGGCCGTCGAGTACCTCCTGCGCTACGCCTTCGACCAGCGCGCCAGCGACATCCACATCGAGCCGCGGCGGGACGAGTCCATCGTCCGCATGCGCATCGACGGCGTGCTGCACTCGGTGCACGTGATGCCCAAGGCGGTGCACGCCCCGGTGGTCTCGCGCATCAAGATGATGGCCCGCCTGGACATCGCCGAGAAGCGCCGCCCCCAGGACGGGCGCATCAAGACCGACCGCAATGGCCGCGAGATCGAGATGCGCGTCTCGACGCTGCCCACTGCGTTCGGCGAGAAGGTCGTCATCCGCGTCTTCGACTCCGAGGCGCTGATCCAGGACCTGGAGCAGGTGGGCTTCCTCCCCGAGGAGCTGGAGCTGTTCGAGGGGTGGATCGAGCGGCCCCACGGCCTCATCCTCGTCACCGGCCCCACCGGCAGCGGCAAGACCACCACCCTCTATTCCGCTCTCAAGGTGTTGGCCGGGCCCGACGTCAACGTCACCACCATCGAAGACCCCATCGAGATGGTGCACGAGGCCTTCAACCAGGTGCAGGTCCAGCCGCGCATCGAGCTCGACTTCGCCGCGGCGCTGCGCCACATCCTGCGCCAGGACCCCGACATCATCATGGTCGGCGAGATCCGCGACGCCGAGACCGCCCGCTACGCCATCCAGGCCGCGCTCACCGGCCACATGGTCCTCTCCACGCTGCACACCAACGACGCGACCGACGCCATCAACCGCCTCATCGACCTGGGCGTCGAGCGGTTCCTGGTCGCCAGCTCCCTCATCGGGGTCATGGCCCAGCGCCTCGTCCGCCAGGTCTGTCCCCACTGCGCCCACGAGGACACGCCAGCGGCCGACGAACTCTCCTCCCTGGGGGTGTCCATTCCGCTGCTCCCGCAGGGGTGCCTCTTCCGCAAGGGCGCCGGGTGTCCGCAGTGCCGGGAGACCGGCTACCTGGGACGCTCGGGCATCTTCGAGATGCTCGACGTCGGCAAGGAGATGAAGGTCCAGATCCTCTCAGGGGCGAACACTGCGGAGCTGACCGCCAAGGCGCGCCAGCTCGGCATGCGCTCCCTGCGCGAGGCCGGCGTGCTCAAGGTCGCGATGGGGCTCACGACCATCGAAGAGGTCATCCGCGTGACCTGAAGCGGACACTGGTCCTCGCGGGTCCGATTGGACCTGCGCAACGCCTTTTCACCTACCGCCACGTCCGTCCCGGGTGTGCCTTTTTCACCCGGTCCGGGGAGACGGTGGTAGTCCGGGGGCGTGGTCCCGGCGTTGCAGCGAGCCTCCGCCATGGCTCGCATCTTCGTGGTGGACGACGAGTACATCATCCGGGCAGCCCTCGAACGGACGCTGGAGAACGGCGGCTTCGAGGTGACCTGCTTCGAGAGCCCGGAAGCCGCCCTCCCAGCGCTGCCTGCGCGCCCGGACGTCCTCGTCTGCGACTACCACATGGCAGGGGTGGACGGCGTCGAGCTCGCCGCGCGCGCCAAGCAGGCCGATCCCCGGGTGGTCACCGTCCTCGTCTCGGGCGACCTCGAGGACGAGCGCGCCTCCCTGGCCATGCAGGAAGGGACGATCGACCGCTTCCTGCAGAAGCCCTGGCAGCGGGAGGAGCTCCTGGCGGTCATCGACGGCCTGCTCGACTGAACGCGCGCCGCTTGGAAGGGACAGCGTCTCCAGAATTCCGTGCTCCTTCCTCCCTCGGAGCAGGGGGGCCCTCCGGCCCCCGCGCGACTTGCCTTGCGTGCTGCCACGTCACTCCGAGGCGGATGAACCCCGGCGCGGCCTACGCGCGCGGCGCCTCTCGGCGCCCCTCATGGTGGCGGGCATCCCACGCATCGTCCCTGTGCTCCGGCCTCCTGGGTCGGGACCTCCCGAGAGGGAGAGCCAGGGGGTGCCCGGGGATTCCGAGGAGGTTACTTAATCGAAGTTAAGTAACTGCGCCAACGCGAGGTGTCCGCCTGGCCCCAGCCGCCGTCTTCGGGGCGCGCGTCCGCGACGGCACCTCTCCTCGAGCTGACTTCGGGTCCGTCCAGGACCAACCCTGGAGACTTGTTCCCCTTCCAGGACGGCGCGCGTGGACCGGGCTACTGCTCCGCGCGGGCACAGGTCGACTCGAGCCGGGACAGGAGCGGGGAGTCGGGGAAGTCACGCCGAAGCCACCCCGCCTCGTCGCGCGCGAGATCCGTCCGCCCCAGTCCACACAGGCACATCACCCTCAGCAGCCGCCGCTCCTCGCCGAGCGCCGCGTTCGGGCACTGCTTCGAGCGCTGGTCCACCAGCCGCAGCGCGTGCGCGGGCTCGTTTGCCTCCAGCTTGACCCGGGCCGCCTGCAGCGCCGCCAGCTCTCCCGCCAGCGCACAAGGGTCCTCCACGGCGGGCGCGGGCTCCTCCGGTTCGGCAGCGACGGCTGCCTCGGGCTCCGAAGCCGCGGGCGCCGCTGGCTGTGGCTGCGTTGAGGGCGCGACGGCCGCAGAGGGGGGCTGCTCAACGGGAGGCGCTGGCTCGGGCGCGGGCGGCGGAGCCGGGGGAAGGTCGAACTCCTGGTCCTGGACTGCCACCACCG
>CAZAIE010000960.1:0-3420 GCA_964485035.1 uncultured Myxococcaceae bacterium
TCGCCGGGTCGGGCGGGGTGGGGGGCAGCCACGCGCTCACGCTCGCGCGCCAGGGCGTGGGCGGGTTCAAGCTCATCGACCCGGACACCTTCTCGGTCGTGAACTTCAACCGCCAGGTCGGCGCCAAGGTCTCCAGCCTGGGGCAGGGCAAGGCCGCGGAGATCGGCCGGATGATCCTCGACGTGAACCCCGAGGCGCGGGTCGAGGCCCACACCGCGGCGCTCGACGCGAGCAACGTCGACGGGTTCCTGACCGGCGTCGACGTGGTCCTCGACGGCCTGGACTTCTTCGCCCTACCTGCACGGCGGCTGCTCTTCGCCAAGGCGAGGGAGAAGGGGCTGTGGACGATCACCGCGGGGCCGCTGGGCTTCTCCAGCGCGCTGCTCGCCTTCTCGCCCACGGGGATGACCTTCGACCGCTACTTCGACCTCTGCGGCAGCCTGGTGGACGACCTGGTGGCCTTCCTCATCGGGCTCGCGCCGCGGGCGACGCACCTGCCCTACACCGACTTCTCGGACGTGGACGCCGCGAGCGGGGCCGCGCCCTCGTCGATCATCGGGTGCCAGCTCAGCAGCGTGCTGGTGGCGATGGAGACGGTCCGCCTGCTGCTGGGGCAGGGCGAGCCGGCGGCGGCGCCCCACTACCTGCAGCTCGACGTGCGCCGGCAGCTCTTGCGTCGCGGTCGGCTCTGGCTGGGGAACCGCGGGCCGCTGCAGCGCCTGAAGCGGTGGGTCGCCCGGCGCCGGTTCGAGGCGATGGGCATCACCGCGCGGCTGGAGAAGGCCCATGGACGTTGAGGCGGCGACGGACAGGGCGCCAGCGCTGGAGGCCATTGCCGCAGCCGGGGTCGGTGGCCCGACTGGCGACAACTGCCAGCCCTGGCGGCTCACTCCAAAGGACGGGGGCTTCGACCTCGAGTACGTGCCCACCCCGTCCTTCTTCGACTTCGAGCAGCTCGCCTCGTGGGCCTCGTGCGGCGCCTTCCTCGAGTCGGCCCGGCTCGCGGGCAGCCAGCACCAGGTGGACGTCCGCTGGACGCTGAAGCCGGAGCCGGCCCAGGACGACCTCTGGGCGCGTGTCAGCCTGCGGCGCAACCCCCAGGTCGCAGCGGAGCCGCTGGCAGGCTTCCTGGGAGCCCGGCACTCCAACCGCGAGCGATTCTCCAGTGAGCCGCTGGCCGAGGGACAGGCGCTGGCGCTCGAGGCCGAGGGGCGGCCGACGGCGCGCGTGGGGATGGCCTGCGACGGGCGGCGGGAGACGGTGCGCCGCGGGATCGTCCTCGCCGAGCGGATTCGCGCGGGGTGCCGCCCGGCTCACCTGTCGATGTACCCCTGGCTGCGCTTCAGCCGGGAGCAGGTGGAACAGACCCGCGACGGCCTGGACGTGCGGACGCTGGGGGTCACGAACGTCCAGGGCGTGGCGATGCGGCTGCTGCGCCCCTGGCCGCTGATGCGCGTCGCGGTCGCCATTGGGGTGGACCGGGTGATGGGCGGCTACGCCGGGGAGCTGGCCGGGGCCAGCGGCGGGTTGGGCGTGGTGTGCATGCGCGGCCTCGGACCTTCGCCCGCGGCGGCGGCCGGCCAGGCGCTCCAGAGGGTCTGGCTTCGGGCCACGGGCCTGGGCTTGTGGTTCTCGGTCTTGGGCGCGCTGCCGCTCTTCGCGCTGCGCGTCGAACAGGGCGAGGGGGAGGGGTTCACGGCAGCCGACCAGCGGGCGCTGTTGGCCGCCCTCGCGGACCTGCGCTCTGTCTTCGGCCTCGAGCAAGGCGACCACCCGCTGGTGCTCTTCCGCGTCGGGCGCGATCCGAAGCCGTGCGTGCGCTCGCTGCGGCGTCCGCTGCCGTCCTTCGTCTCGAGGTCCGCGTGAGCCAGCCCTCCGACATCCTGCGGCTGGGGGCGCGCAACGTGCTGCGCAACCGGCGCCGCTCGGCCTTCACTGCCAGCATGATCGCCGTGGGGGTCGCGGCCATCGTCTTCTTCCGGGCCTACATCGCCGGGCTGGGCGACATGATGCTCAGCCAGGTGGTGGAGAACGTGGTCGGCGCGCTCCAGGTCGAGCGGGTGGGGTACGCGGACGCCGTGGACCTGGCGCCGCTGGACCTCGACCTGCCCCAGGACCCGGTGCTGCTCGAGTCGCTGCGCGCCACCCCCGGGGTCCGCGGCGTGACCCCGCGCCTGCGCTTCGGGGCGCTCCTCTTCCACGGCGAGGCCTCGACGGTGGTGGCCGGCCTGGGCCTCGACCCCGAGGGAGAGAAGCGCGTCTGCCCCAAGGGCATCGGCGCGGGCGCCGAGGACCGGGACGCGAGCGGCGAGGTCTACGGCGTCACGGGGGCCGGGCTGCAGCGCCTGGACGAGGAGGGAATCGTCGTCGGCGTGGACCTCGCCCGCGGCCTGGGGATCGAGGTGGGCGACACGGTGACCCTGCTCGCCCAGACCCAGAAGTCCTCCACGGACGCGGTCGACGCGAAGGTGGTCGGGCTGTTCCGCACCGGGGACGCGGAGGCGAACAAGCGGATGGTCGCGGTGCCGCTGCCGCTCGCCCAGCGCCTGCTCCACATGCCGGACCGGGTCACCTCGTTCGTGCTCGCGGCGCCCCGCCAGGAGATCGCCGGGATCGCCGAGCGGTTGCGCCCGGGGCTTCTGGCGCGGGCCGAGCCCACCACCGTGCGCACCTGGGAGGACCTCGCGCCGTACTACCGCGACGTCCTGGGGCTGCAGAACGACCTGATGCGGCTGGTGACCGTGCTCTTCTTCGTGCTGGTGCTCGCCGGGGTGGTCAACACCATGACCATGGCCGCCTTCGAGCGGCAGCGGGAGGTGGGGACGCTCTTGGCCCTGGGCTTCCGGCGCCGGGCGATCCTCTGGATGTTCCTCGTCGAGAGCGCGGTCCTGGGCATCGCCGCGGGCGTCGTGGGCGCCGGGCTGGGCGTGGGAGTGGTCGCGCTCACCAGGGCGGTGGGCCTGCCTTTCTTCGTCCCCGGCGTCGGCACCGTCACCAACCACCCGGCGCTGGACACCGCGTACGTCGTGCTCGCCCCGGCGGCGGCGCTCGCGGGCGCGGCGCTGGCCAGCCTCCTGCCGGCCTGGCGCGCCTCCCGCCTCCAGCCGGTCGAAGCGCTGCGCGCGACCTAGGAACCCCATGGACCACCTGCGCGACCTCGTGAGGATGGGCACCCGGAACGTCGGCCGGAACCGGCGCCGCAGCGTCATCGCCGCGGCCATGACCGGCATCGCCGTGGGCTGCATCGTCTTCTTCGAGGGCTATACCCAGGGCATCGAGAACCTCATGGTCCGCGGCGCGGTGGAGAGCCTGACCGGCGCGCTCCAGGTCCAGCGCCGGGGCTATGCCGAAGCCCAGGATCTGGCGCCGCTCCACCTCGACCTGCCGCAGGAGGGTGGGCTGCTGGCCGCCGTCCAGGGC
>CAZAIE010000961.1:0-3419 GCA_964485035.1 uncultured Myxococcaceae bacterium
GGCCGGCGCGCCGGCCGTACTCTAACCCTGCTCCCTGCCACCCCCGCGCGCCGTCGACCCGCTATCCTCGCGGGCCGGGAGGAACCTCGATGCCCTCGACGATCTCGCAGGTCCTGGTCGGTGTCGCCACCCTCACCCTCGTCGCGCCGGCCTCTGCCGAGCGGGCCCTCGAACTCGGTCCAGGCGATTACGCCACCGTCGTCACCGGGAGCGGGCCCTCGGCAGGGGTGGCCTGGCCCGACGGCGGCGCCAGCCTCACCCCGCGGTGGGTCGTGGCGGAGCCGCGCGTGCGCGTCGCCTGCGCCTCCGGCCGCCTCGAGGACCTCGTGGTGCGGACCGAGCGCGGCCCCAGCGCGGCTCCGAAGAAGACCGACCTGCGCCCGACCAAGCTCATGGGCTACACGGTGCCGGTCAGCCTCTACCTCTGGAGCCTGCAGGACGTGAGGGCGGCCTGCGAGGGGAAGCCGGACGGAACGGAGGCCGCCCTCCCGTCGGTCGCGGTGAAGCTCGAGCTGTCCTGCTCCGGCGGCGAGCGGCAGAAGGCGTCGCAGCAACTCACCCTGGACGTCCTCTGCCTCCCCAAGACCGCGTCGCAGGAAGCGCGGACGGGAGTCGCCGGGACCCAGGGCGAGCGCCAGCGCGGCTCCCAGCGCGAGTCGATCCTCCGGGCCGCGCGCCGCGAGACCTCCGCCTCCCCGCGGGAGATCGGCGTCGGCGAGGCGGTGCAGCTCGACCTGGGCTCCCTGCTCATCCGGACCCTGTCCCCTCCTCCGAAGCGCGTGACGCCGGTTCGGCTGGATGAGGCGGGCAAGGTCGTCGAGCGCTTCGCGCCGTGCTTCGAGACAGGCGCAGCGGCTGCGACCGACGACGCCGAGTGCCGCCCGAAGGTCTCCTGGAAGGCCAAGGTGGCGGGCCGCTACCCGTTCGCCTTCGAGGTCGCCTACTTCGACGACAGCTCCGTGTTCACCCTCCCGGCGCAGGTGCGTGCGCTCACGCCCGAGGAACGCGCGCAGCAGAAGGCCCTGGAGCTCTCGTGGGAGGAGCGCAACGCCGCCATGCAGGCCTTCTCGCGCTTCGTGATGACCCTCCCGCCCGGCGAGCCCGCAGCCATCGAGGCCGGGCTGGCCGACTTCGTCGCCAAGAACCCCGCCGTGGCCAAGGCGGGGTTCAACGAGACCGGCTACTGGGCGACGTTCCGCGACGGACGTCCGTTCCTGGTGCACCGCCACGGCATGCTCGAGCCGAAGCGCCCGAAGGTGGCGAGCCCGAAGGCGTGGCTGGAGCACATGGCCGCGGGGTCGGGCGCCAGGTCGGATCAGAAGCAGGAGGTGGCGGCGTTCCAGCGGGCGCTGGCGGTCGCCGAGGGCCTGGGCCCGGACGACCCCCACGTCGCCGCCAGCCTGCTGCGCCTCGCCAGCGCCCTGCGTCACGGCGGCGACTTCAAGCCCACCATCGCGCTGTACCGGCGGGCGCTGGCCATCGAGGCCAAGGTCCTGGGCAAGGACCACCCCAAGCTGCTGGAGACCAGCATGGATCTCGCGCTCATGCTCGAAACCACCCCCGAGGCGGAGTCGCTCCTGGAGCAGGCCGCGCTCGCGGTCCGCCAGGACGCCAACCCCGACGCGCTCGGCCGGCTCCTCGGACAGCTCTCGGACCTGAAGCGCAAGCTCGGGAAGCCCAAGGAGGCGCGTACGCTCGACCGCCGCGCGGATGCGCTCGGCAACGGAGCCACCCCGCGCCGGGAGGTCGACGTGATCACGGCGCTCGAGTACGGAGCGGTCGACTCCAACGACTCCGAGTAGTCCCTTCGCGAATGGGTCGAATCGAGCGTCCGCAGTCCGGTGAGGGGCGGGCTTCGAAGAGGTCAGTGCCTCAGGGTTCCGTGCTCGCGCCCCGCCCGGAGCGAGGGGGGCCGTCCGGCCCCCGCGCGACCTGCCTTGCGGGCTGCCTCGTCACTCCGAAGCGCACAGTCTCCAAGCGGCCTACGCGCGCGGCGCCTCTCGGCGCCCTCTGCGGGGCGCTGTTCTCCCAACCAGCCCGGGGGCGCCCCTGGGATTCGGAGGGGGTTACTTAATTGGAGTTAAGTAATTCCCGAACGGGGGAACAGCAAGGGTGCGCGGCGGGACGCGACGGAAGCTGCCTGCCCGAACCCCACCAGGAGGCCTGTCCCCTTCCAGGCAACAGGGAGCCCACCTCGCAGGCCTCGGGGCCCAACTCGGCTCCGGCTCGTCTGGCATGGTCCCTCAGCCGGGGAGGACGACCTCGACCCGGCTCACTCCCTCGCTGGTCGTCAGCGAGAGGCTCGCCCGTCCGCCGTACGCCAGCTCGAGCCGCTCGCGCACGTCGGCGAGCCCGTAGCCCGCTCCCTCGCGAGCAGGCGGACCGCCCGGCGCGGGACCCAGGACGACGATGACCAGCGCGTCGGGCTCCTTGCGCACTTGCACCTCGACGCTCACCGGCCCGCGCACGGTCTCGACCCCGTGCTTCACCGCGTTCTCCACCAACGTGAGCAGCACCGTGCTGGGGACCTCCTCGGCGACCAGCTCCGGCGGCAGGCGCAGCGCGTACGTCAGCCGCGCGCCGAAGCGCACCCGCTCGAGTCCCAGGTAGTCCTCGACGCGGCGCACCTCCTCGACCAGCGGGTTCTTGGGCCGGGCGGAGGCCTCGAGCACCGAGCGCAGGAGCCGCGAGAGCCGTCCCACCGCCTCGCGCGCGGCCTTGGGCTCGGTGTCGGTCAGCTCCTCGATGACGTTGAGGGCGTTGAAGAGGAAGTGGGGCCGGATGCGCGCCGCGAGCGCCGCCTGCCGCGCGCGGGCCTCGTTCACCTCCACCCGCAGCGCGTGGGCCCGCAGCTCGGCCCACTGCGCCGCCAGCGCCACCAACGCGTAGGCCAGGAAGACCGGGAGCAGCCCCACCAGCAGCGGGCCGCCGACCAGCACCTGCAGCGAGAGCGGCGTGAGCAAGACCAGCACCGCCAGCATCGCCGCCACCGAGAGCCCCAGGCCCACGGTCCGCACCGCGAGGCCCCGGACGACCGACCGCCACCCTGGCCGCGAGGCGCGCGGCACGCTCAGCTCGAGCGCCGCGACGGTGAAGGGGGCGAGCGCCCCGAGCAACCCGGCGTGCAGCAGGATCACCCCGCGCGACGCGGTGTGGTTGGTGACCAGCACGTAGGCCAGCGCGGGGGCGCCCACGACGAGACAGACGAGCGCCTCGCGGTGCAGCGTCTCAACCAGCCGGGATGCGAGGTTCTGGGGCGCCATGGGCTGCCGGGAGTATGCCCCGCGCGCTGGGTGCCCGGAACCAGGCGACGCGCTAGGCTGCACCCGCCGTACGGAGAGAAGTTCTCGATCCAACCCCAGAACCCGAGGTTCCCCATGAAGCTGACGTCGCTGCTGGGCGCGTGCGCCCTCCTGTGC
>CAZAIE010000962.1:0-3418 GCA_964485035.1 uncultured Myxococcaceae bacterium
CTCGGGGAAGCGGTCAGAAGAGGCCTTCGGCACGGTCGTCATCGGCGCCTCCTTCCAGGAATCGGGCGTTGCGAGCGCGCAGCTCGAACGCGAGGTCCAGGTACCGCCGCGCGGCGTCCTCGGCGCCGGTGAGCATCGCCACCGGGAGGGAGCGCAGGCTTGCCTGCTCGAAGTGCGGGTCGAGCGGGATGGCCGTGCGCAGCAGCGTGCCCGCGGGCAGCGTCGCCTCGAGCTTCGCCGAGAGGTCGGCCTCGGAGGCGCTGTTCGGGTCGAGCATCGTCCGCACCAGGCCCGCGAAGCGGGGGCGGCCCGTGGCAGCCGCGAGCCCGTGGAAGACCCGCAGCAGCTCGGGCAGGCTGCGCACCGCGAGCGCCCGGCAGGTGACCACCCCCAGCACCGCGTCGGCGGTGGTCATCAGCGTCCGGGTGAGCCCGCCGATGCCTCCGGGGCAGTCGAGCAGCACCGTCTCGAAGCCGGGGGCGAGCTCGCGGATGACCCGCGACAGCCCACCGCCCGCAGCCTCGCGCTCGAACAGCTCCAGGTCGCCCGGCTCGCGCAGACCGACGCCCACCACGCCCATCGAGCCGTCCCGGGTCAGCGTGAGCGCGTCCTGCGCGCCGATGCGCCCAGTGAGGACGTCGACAAGCCCGCCGCGCGCCCGCTTCTTCACGTTGGTCGCCAGCGCCAGACCGCCCTGCGGGTCGCCGTCGATCAGCAGCGCCCTGCCGCCCAGCCTCGCCAGGCTGAAGCCCAGGTTGAGCACCGTGGTCGTCTTCCCCACGCCGCCCTTCTGGCTCGCTACCGCGTAGATCGTTCCCATCGAGTCCGTGCCTCTCTCACGCCTGCGTCAGTTGCCCGTCCCGGAAGGCCCTCGCGACCAGCTCGGCGTTCGCTCCCAGCGGACCGGCCAGCGCCGCCACCAACCGAGCTGGGCTCCAGACCTGCGCTCCCAAGGTCGCAAGGGGCCCCGGCGCCCCCGCCGCGACGCGGAGCCGTGCCGGCAGCGGTCCGAGGACCTCGCGCGCCGTGTCCACGTTCACCAAGGCGTCCATGAGTGCGTGGACGAGCGGCCCCTGCGTGGGGCCCGCGGCCCCGACCTGGAAGCCCACCTCGAAGCGGCCTTCGCCCAGCAGCAGCAGCCGCTCCAGCGCGTCACGGCCAGTCCGGCTCCCCTGCCGCGCGGTCAGCAGGTGTCCGGCGCGCAGCGCGATCTCCCCGTCCATCGAGGGGAGCGTGACCGTCGCCGCCTTGCCTCCCAGGTCCAGCGTCTGGAGCAGGTCGGCCAGGGTCACCTCTCCCAGCGAGCCCTCCAGCGCCGCGGACCGCCGGTAGCGCTCGGAGCGACGCAGCGCCGCCTTCACCCGCGCCAGCACCTCCGCGCGATCGAACGGCTTGGTCACGTAGTCGTCGGCGCCGGCCTCCAGGCCCTTCACCTTCAGGTGCGTCTGCGAGAGCGCGGTGAGGAAGATGACCGGGACGTCGGTGCACGAGGGGATGGCCCGGAGCCGCTCGTAGGCCGCGAAGCCGTCCATCTCCGGCATCTGCAGATCGAGCAGCACCAGGTCCGGCGGCTGGGCGGCCGCCTCCTCCAGCCCTCGCGAGGGCAGGAGCGCGTCGCGCACCTCGAGGCCCGCATCCCGGAGGTAGAAGCCCAGGACGTCGTGGATCGCCTGGTCGTCGTCGATGACCAGCACGGTGTAGCGCCCGCTCATACCGCCCCCTTCCGAGCCTGGGCCCGCGCCACCCGGACCTCGCGCAAGAGCTCGCCGACCTCCACGTCGAGCAGGGGAAGCGAGACCGACCGCGAGGCGACCTGGGGACTGCCCTCCGCGCCGGGATGTGCTCGCACGTCCAGCACCAGCGGCGCGTTGCCCTCGTCCGCGGCGAGCGCGGTCGCGCAGGTCAGCAGCGTGGGACCCAGCGACTCCTCCTGGAGCAGCACCAGGTCGGCGCGGGCGTCGCGCAGCAGCACGGGGGCCGCGTCGGCGCGGCGCAGGGTCAGGGTCCAGGCATCGCGTGCGGCCAGCTCCGGGCCCACCACGTCCGCGAACGTGCCCTCGGGGTCCACCAGCAGGGCGAGCGTCCGGCGCGAGCCCGTGACCGCGGTGCGCCTCCCCAGCGTGGCCACGAAGCGGCAGCCGCCGCCCTCACGGTTCTCGGCGTGGAGCGTCCCGCCGTGCAGCTCCATCACGCTCCGGGCGATCGTCAGGCCCAGCCCCGCCCCGAAGTTGCGCGGCGAGACGCCCTTGCGACGCAGCACCTGGTGGTAGCGGTCGAAGACCTGCTCCAGCTCTGCCTCGGGGATGCCGGGGCCTCGGTCCAGCACCTCGAGGGTCAGCTGGCCCTCGGGCCCGGGCTGGGCCGAGAGCCGCACGTCGATGCGCGAGCCGTCGGGCGAGAACTTGAGCGCGTTGCCCACCAGGTTGTGCAGCACCTGCGCGAGGCGCGTGGGGTCGGCGAGGACGAACACCGGCTCGGGCGGGGCGGCCAGCTCCAGGGCTATCCGCCGGGCCAGGGCTGCGGGCCGGTGCTGCTCCAGCGCGGTGCGCGCCAATTCGTCGAGCAGCAGCGGCGCCGGCTGCAGCATCAGCCGGCCGGAGTCCACGCGGTCGAGGTCCAGCACGTCGGTGACGAAGCGCAGCATGCTCTGCGCCACCGCCTGGATGGACTCGAGGTGAGCCCGGGCCTGCGCGGTGTTGCCGCGGTCCAGCGCGTCGCGCAGCAGGTCGGTGTAGCCGGAGATGCCGGCGAGCGGGCTGCGCAGGTCGTGGCTGGTGACGGCGACCAGGTCGCTCTTGAGCTGGCTGAGCGCCTCCAGCTCCTGGTTCTTCAGCGCCAGCTCCTGCTCCAGCCGCCGGCGCTCGGAGAGGTCGACCGCGCGGGCGATGTAGCCCGCCAGCGCGCCCTCGCGGTCCTGCACCGCGACCAGCGTGAGCAGGACCGGCACCTCGGCGCCGCTGCGCGCCCAGGTCGCCACCTCGCCGCACCAGGAGCCGTTGGCCGAGGCGCGCGCCTTCTCCATCAAGAGCTCGAACGAGCGCCCGTCGCCCCCGCCGCGCTCGAGCAGGCCCGGCCGCGAGCCCACGACCTCGCGCAGTTGCAGCCCGTAGGTGTCGAGGAAGCGCCGGTTGACGTCGATGACCCGGCCGTCGGGGCCTGCGAAGAAGGCCGCCTCGGCGCTGGAGAGGAAGTTGCGGTAGAGCAGCGCCATGCCGTCGACTGACTGCAGCGGGTTTGCCGCCGAGCGCAGCAGCAGGCTCGCCCCGCCGCAGTGCCGGACCCCGGCGCACTCCAGCGGGCGGCCGTCGGAGGTGTACAGCCAACCGGTGAACAGCTCGCGCGTGCCGGCGAGCCAGGCGCAGAGGCGCGCGCGAGCTGTTCACCGGTTGGCTGTACACCTCCGACGGCCGCCCGCTGG
>CAZAIE010000963.1:0-3416 GCA_964485035.1 uncultured Myxococcaceae bacterium
CGCGAAGAGCCATTGCACGGTCACGTCCACGGGCCCGCCAGGCGAGATGCGCACCTTGAACTCGTGGATCGCGTGGTGCTCGCCCGCGAGGACGGTCCGCCAGGTCCCCGTGGTGTCGTGCGAGGAGGTGGACCCCGAGCCGTAGTGCGTCACCACGTAGCCCCACCCGCCCCAGCGCAGCCCGCTCTCGGCCTTGCAGGTCCGGGGTTTGCCATCGACCTCGTAGACGAACTCGCGCAGGAACCCGCCCCGCGACCCGCCGGGATCGGCCGCGTCGTTCCGGACGAGCGCCGCGCTGCGGGAACGGCACGCGCTGTCGGACCAGGAGTACCGATCGGTCGAGTAGCCGGAGAGCGTCACGGGGGCGACCGTCAGCTTCGCGCAGGGGCCGGCCGGGCCAGCGTCCACCCCCGAGGCGTCGGGAGCACCCGCATCGCGGCCTGGGGCTCCTCCGCCGTCCCGAGCAGGACCACCGTCGGAGCGGCCCCCATCCGCAGACGAGGTCGGCTCGCACAGTCCCATCGCCGTACAGGACTCACCCGCGCCGCAGTCTCCGCACGAGCCACCGCAGCCATCGTCGCCGCAGGCCTTCAGCCCGCAGCCCGGCTGGCACGCTCCCGTGTCGCCTGCCGGGCCCGAGTCTGGACCATCGCCCCGGGTGTTCAACTCACAGCCGGTCGCCAGAAGCAGCGACAGCGCCACGCCCCATGAGACGCCCATGACAGCCTCTCCTGTCCCAGGTGCTTCGACGAGGAGATGGAACCCGGGGCAATTCTACGACTCCCGTCCGCCCCGGGGCGGGCAGCGCCACGAACGGGGGAACCCTGAACCGGGCCTTGCGCTCAGCCACGCATCAACCCCTCGGGCGCAGGAGAACGGCGGCCTGCCCGCGCTGCCACTCCCGCTCCGCGCTCTCGGCCTGCGTCCGGGCGGCCGCTGCCGGGGCCGGATCCTCGCGGCGCCAGACCGCGCGGGCGCGCACCTCGCCGACGGCGATCACGGACTCGCTCAGGACGTCCATCGCGGCCTCCGCCGCCGAGGGGTACCAGGTCATGCTCTCGGCGTAGTGCTCGTCCTCGGCCAGGGCCAAGCCGCTCCCGGGGATCCAGGTCGCACCCAGCACTGCAGCTCCGAGAGCGATGGGATTGCCCCAGTAGCAGTGGAAGACGGCCCCGGCCTGCGCCTTCTGGACCTCCTCGTCCGTCGCCTCGCCGCGCAACCACCGGCGCTTCACCTCCAAAGGCTCCGCCTCGGGCAGGAGCGTGTACCCCGCCTGGCGGTACCACGGCGCGCACTCCGCGAGGGCGTGTTCCGCGCAGGCGCACATCAGCTCGTGCAGCCCCTCCGTGGGCGCCGACGCCAGCACGGCACAGAGAGCCGCGTCTTCGTCTGGCCACTGTCGTTGGAGCACCACGTCCCCTCCTCGGTCGCCGGCTTCGCGCAGCGAAGGATGGCCCGCACGAGAGCACGTTCACGAGCCTTCGTGGCTCTTGGCGAAGTCAGCGTGTCGGTGACGCCGGATCCGGGCTTCCCCTCTCTTCGCAGTTGTCAGCAGAGGCCGAGCAGGGTAGCTACACGCGCCCTTCGGCCATCCGGGCCGGGCAGAAAGAGGAACGATCTTGGAGAAGACCGCAAACCCCGCCCCCCTGGGCCTGATGGGCTTCGGGATGACGACCGTGCTGCTGAACATCCACAACGCGGGGTTCTTCCCCATCAGCGCGATGATCCTCGCGATGGGCCTGTGCTACGGCGGCACCGCCCAGGTCATCGCCGGCATCATGGAGTTCAAGAAGGGCAACACCTTCGGCCTCACCGCGTTCACCTCCTACGGCTTCTTCTGGCTCTCGCTGGTGGTGACCATCGTCGGCCCGCGCACGGGCCTCATGGACAAGACGCCCGAGGGCTACATGGGCTGGTACCTCGTGATGTGGGGCGTCTTCACGCTCTTCATGTTCTTCGGGACGCTGCGCGGCAACCGCGCCCTGCAGTTCGTCTTCGGCTCGCTGGTGGTGCTCTTCGCGCTGCTCGCGGCGCGCGACTTCACCGGCTCGGCGCTCATCGGCACCATCGCCGGCTACGAGGGCCTGGTCTGCGGCGGCAGCGCCATCTACCTGGCCATGGCCGAGGTGCTGGAGGAGCAGCTGGGCCGCGAGGTCCTGCCCATCGGCAAGCCCAAGCCCAAGGCAGCCTGAGCCGCGCTCCACGAGCAGCACCCGGGGCCCCGTTCGCACGGGGCCCTTCCTTTTTCGGGGGTCGCGCCACACGCCCCGCGCAGGCATACAGTGCGCGCCTGAAGGAGGCTTTCGTGAACCAGACGAACGTGCTCGTCATCGGAGCCACCGGGATGCTGGGCGTCCCCGTGGTGAAGCGCCTCTCGGCAGACGGGCTCTCGGTGAAGGTCGCGGGCCGCTCAGCGGCTCGGCTCGCCCAGACTTTCCCCGGGCTCCCTTCGGTGGCGATGGACGTGGAGGACCTGGCCTCGGTGGCGCGGGCGCTGGAGGGCTGCTCCGCGGTGCACCTGAACCTCTCCGGCGGCGGCGATCCCTGGCACGAGGCCCGCGGCGCGCAGAACGTCGCCCGGGCGGCGAAGACCATGGGGCTGTCGCGAATCACGCTCATCAGCGGCGCGAGCGTCTGCGCGGAGAACGCCTGGTTCGACGGAACCCGCGCCAAGCTCGCAGCCGAGGAGGCGGTCCGCAGCTGCGGCGTCCCCCACACGATCTTCAAGCCGACCTGGTTCATGGAGTCGCTCCCGCGTTTCGTCCAGGGCCGCCGCGCCACGGTCATCGGACGCCAGCCCCTGCCGATCCACTGGGTGGCAGCGGAGGACTACGCGCGGATGGTCTCGAAAGCCTTCGTCACTCCGCTCGCGGCCAACAAGTCGCTCTACGTCTTCGGCCCCGAGCCAGCGACCATGGAGGAGGCCCTGTCCCGGTACTGCGCGGTCGCCAGCCCGGGGACGCGGGTCGTCCACGCTCCGCACTCACTCATGTGGCTCGTCGCCACGCTCGGACGGAAGAAGGAGCTGAGGGCCTCGCTCCCCTTCTTCTGGTACTGCGAGTCCGTCGGAGAGACCGCCGACCCCACCGAGGCCAACCGCATCCTCGGGGCACCCACGCTGACGCTCGAGGAGTGGGCGCGGCGGAGGACGGGCGTGGCGCCTGGAGTCCCGGAAAAGCCAATGAGTATCAGCACTTCTACATAAACATCTGAAATCACTGGAAATTCACTCAGACTGAGCTTGGGCTGGAGAGCAACTTCGAGTGCCACGCCTTCCCTTCCGGGGTGTGCTCCGGACGCCAGGGCTCCATCAAACACCAGCAAGTTCATAGACTTAGCAATTGCTTTAGAATGCCCTTCAGGGCTCCTGGGTGGGCTGGGGAGCGCTTCCCGAAGTGCCTGCCCCATTACAATAG
>CAZAIE010000964.1:0-3411 GCA_964485035.1 uncultured Myxococcaceae bacterium
GCGCTCGCTCTGCGGATGCGCCGCGAGGAAGGACTCCGCCTCCGCGCCGGCGCGGTCGGTCCGGCCTCGCTCCAGCTCGGTCTCGATGATCGACAGGGCGACCTCCTGCCGCAGCGTTCCCGCCGGGAAGCGCACGCGATACGACTCGAAGGCCTGGAGCGCCGCCTCCGGATCGTGCAGCGCGCGCTGGCGCAGTCGGCCCAGCTCGTACAGGGAGAGCGCGGCGTACGGGTCCGTGCCCTCTGCGAGCTCTTGGAACACCCCGGAGGCCTCGGCGTGCCGCCCCTGGCGGGCCAGCGTCAGAGCGCGCTCGTAGCGCTGCTCGGTCGTCTCGATCACCACCGGCAAAGCGGCGGCTGGCACAGGCGCCGTCGGAGCAGGTTCGGGGACCGGCTCGAGCGGGACCTGGGGCTCGCTGGCCTGCGGCGCGGCGCGAGCGATTCGCGGAGCCGGGGCCTGTGCAGTGCGAACCGGAGCGGCGATGTCGGCGAGCGGCTCTCCGCTGCAGCGGGCCACGCCGGCGCGGGTCCAGCACTCCCCCTCGTCGAGAAGCACCCGGCTCCCGAAGGCCTCGACCTCGGACCGCCCTCGGACCGCCTCGACCCGCTCCCGCCGCCGATCGACGGTCACCAGGCTGGCGAGGGCCCGGACCTCGAAGTGCCCGGCGCGCACGGTGACGATCTGGTCCACCGCGAGCGCGGTCAGCACCCCTGTGGCCAGCTCGACCTGGAGCCCGGTGCGCGCGTCTTCGAGGACCAGCTCGGACTGCGGCGCGACGAGGAAGCCGCCCAGCCGGGCCCTGAGGAAGGTGTAGCCCTCGGCGTGGGTCTGGACGCGCGCGCCGCGGCGCAGCGTGGCCCCCGGGACCGCCGCGACGATGGGCGAACCGGCGAGGACCTCTCCCGAGGTCAGGGCGACGGTGAGCGGCGCGGCTTCGACGCCCGGTGCCGCGACGACAGGGTGGGACGGGGACGGGACGCTCGGCGCCGGCCCGCGATAGTGCAGCCCGACGCCGACGAAGGCGAGCAGCGCGACCGCGACCGGGATGGCGACCCAGGCCCGCCCCGACGCGTCGCGCCGGGCCAGCGTCGCCTGCCAGATGCGCTCGCGCGCGGCCGGGGTCAGTCGCGGCGCCGGGACTGCCTTGAGCAGCGAGGCGAACTCGCTACCGTCCTGGTCGAGACGCGGGGGATTGGGACGCATCAGGCGCACCCTCCGGGCCGCACGCCCAGCTTGCCCGCCAGTTCCTGGAAGTCCTTGCGCGCATAGAAGAGCCGCGTCCAGACGGTCTCGACGCGGCACCCCACGCGCTCGGCGATCTCCTCGCCGGAGAGGTGCTCCAGCTCGTAGAGGGCGAAGACCTCGCGCTTCTTGGGCGCCATCCGCTCGAGGATGAGCCCCACCACGTCCCGCGCCTCGCGGCGCTCGAGGTGGGCCTCGGGCGTGGCGACGCCCGGCAGGAGCGGAAGGGCCCGCTCGAAGAGCCCGTGCAGCGCCTGGCGGAAGCGACGCCGACGGTGCCGGTCGTTCACCACGTTTGCGACGATGCGGTAGAGCCAGGTCGTGAACCTGCCGTGCTCGAAGTCCTGGAGCTTGCGGTAGACCACGACGAACACCTCTTGGCAGACGTCCTCGACCTCGGCATCCGGCGTCCCGAGCCGCTTGGAGACCGCATGGACGAAGTCCACGTGCGCGTCGAACAGCTCGCGCCACGCTCGCTCGTCCCTCTCTCGGCATCGCGCGAGGAGCCCAGCAACTTCAGGCTCTTGGGCGATTTCTCCTGTTGGCTCGTTCATCCGGCGTCTGTTGTGGATGGCTCGAGGGTCCAAGGACCTTCAAAAAAAGCGCCGGGCGAGCTGGACCGCCAGCGCCAGCTCGAACCGCGACGGCCGGTAGACCGGGTCGGCCACGCCCTCGACCACGAAGCCGTCGCCCCCCACGAAGCCCGTCGCGGAGAGCGTCGCCCCCACCTCGAGCTGCCAGGGCAGGCGCGTCGAACCCGACAGGAACGCTCCGGCCGCGAAGGCGGCGAGGCTCGAGGTCTGCTTGGAGTAGAGGTCCTGGCCGTCCGCCCAGGCCCAGGTGCCGCGGGCGCCAGCGAGGAGTCCAGCGCACCCCGAGGTCCCCTCTCCCAGGCAGTAGCCGCCCTGCACGATCCCGGTGAGCGAGGCCTCGCGGAGCTGGCCGACCTCGCGTGGACGCTGGGTGGTGACGACGGCGTGGCCAATGGGCGCGACGAAGTGCAGGCGCACCCCGACGAGCCAGGCGTCGCGACGATACGAGGCGGAGAGGAGCGGTCCACCGCGGAGTTCCTCGGGAGCCGCGCCGAGGTGGGCGAGACCGCCGACCCCGACCGTCCACCAGGACATGACGGGGAGCACCAGCGCCGGCGCCGGCGCGACGTCTGCCGCCGAGAGGGTGGCGGGCCGGCCCTTCCAGTCGATCTCCAGGAGAAAGCGGTCGACGATGAGCGCGGCGGTCTCGAACAGCGCGGTGTCGGCGCGGGCCTCCTCGGAGACCACGCGCTCGAGGAGCGGAAGCCCACGCGCGTCGACGACCAGCAGCCGCCAGCGGCCGGTCCCCTCGGTCACGAGCTCCACGACGAGGTCCCCTGCCACCAGCGGATCCTCGGTGGTGGGCGCAGGGCCGAGCTTGACCTGCGGAAGGCGGGCCTCGACCGCGCGGGAGAGTGTCTCGGCGTGGGCGCCGCGCACGCGGAGCGACTCGGCAAGAGCCGGGGATGACGCCAGCGCGAGCAGCAGGGCCAGAAGAAGGGACCCGGTCCCAGGAGGCACGAGCCGGAGGTGCGGCGCTCTGGCGGAGGCATTCACGAGGGCACGCACGGTAGACCGCGGCCCGGTGCGCCGACAACACCAGTCGCGCCCGTGCCTCGACGCCTCCAGCAGCCGCTGCTAGAGAACGGGCGTGCGTCTGCCCCTCGCGTTGCTGCTGGCTCTCCTCCCCTGTCGCGCCGCCGCCGAGCTGCCGCTCGAGCTGCAGTGGGACGCGCCGCCGGGGTGTCCAGATGCCACCGAGGTCCGGACCCTCATCGAGGCGAGCGTGGCGGCCAGGCCTCTCACTCCCGAGCCGCTCACGGCCCACGTCCGGGTCGTGGCGATGCAGGGACGCTGGGCGGCACGGCTCACGACCCTCTCTGGAGGAGCCAGCGGCGAGCGGAGCTTCGAGGCCGACAGCTGCAGCGCGCTCGCCGAGGCAGCGGCGTTCATCCTCGGTCTGGCGCTCGCCCCGCAGGCGCCGCCGCCTGATCCTGAGCCACCGGCTGGCCGAGTGGGCCGCGCACGCTCCACAGCTCGAGGAGGACCTGGCGCTGACCAACATCGGGCTCGACCTGCTCGGCCAGGCCAGGGCGCTGCTCACCTACGCCGCCGAACTCGGCGACGACCAGAAGTA
>CAZAIE010000965.1:0-603 GCA_964485035.1 uncultured Myxococcaceae bacterium
GCTTGTGGTCGCCCAGCATGTTGGCGTTGTGGCCGGAGCTCTTCTTCCAGCTCGTCATCACCGCGTCGGGTGAGGACTGGCCCCAGGCGATGTTCTCGGCGTTGGCGCTGGTGCCGCAGAGCTTTGCCCGCTCCCAGGGGGAGGCGACCGCGGCCTCCGGGGCGTCGTGCTCGAAGAAGTCGTGAGTCGCCATGTGGTGGCAGTGCGCGAGGACCGCGGACTCGAGGGCGGCGTCGTAGGTCAGCGCCGCCTTGCCGTTCGCCTGGCGATGGGCGTTGAGCAGGCGGAAGACCTCCTGGTGGGCCGCCGTCTCCTCCGCGCTGGGGGCGCAGCACACGGGGATGAGACCGCCCGGCTCGCTCCCAGTCGCTCCCGGGAGGGTCTTGGTCTCCCGGTGGCCTGAGGCCGCGCCCGCATCGCGCGGACCGCCGGAGGCGTCCGGAGTTCCGGCCACCGAGGCATCGCCGGCAGACACCGCGCCATCAGGGCCGTCTGCGTCGACCGGCTCACCAGAGCACGCGATCAGGGCAAGGCCCGACACCAGGACGAGCAAGAGGGTTCGCATGCCGGTGAGTATCGCCCACTACACGCCGTCGACGGAAC
>CAZAIE010000965.1:613-3410 GCA_964485035.1 uncultured Myxococcaceae bacterium
GTGCTGGTCGCCTTCGACCCGGTCCAGAAGCGCAAGGCGCCGCCGGCAGCGGCGCCTTGCGCTTCTGGACCGGGTCGAAGGCGACCAGCACCGCGCTGCCCACCGCCACCGGCTGGCCGTCCGCGAGGTCGATCGCCAGGTGCTCGAACTCGAAGCTGGTGTTCCCCACGCGCACGGCACGGGCGCAGACCCGGAGCGTCGCAGGGAAGCCGACGGGGCGCAGGTAGTCGCAGGTCGTGCGCGCGAGCACCGGCGTGACCCCGGCCAGAGCGAGCCGCTGGTCGGGCGCGAGCTGGCCGAAGTACGCGATGCGCGCCGACTCGAAGAAGGTGAAGTAGCGCGCGTTGTTCACGTGGCCCAGGGCGTCCAGGTCGCTCCAGCGGACGGTGACCTCGAGGTGGAACCGAAACGCTTCGGGAGGGGGCGTGGAGACGGTCATGGCGGTCCCTTCGGTCGTGTGGGTGTGGCGCAGGTGCAGCAGGAAGCTTGTCAGGCGCAGCGCCATCCGCTAAAAGATTTCGACCTTTTTCCCCCCTCCAGGAGAGGACATGGCGACCACCCTTCGGGCCTTCGTCTTTCTCGATTCGCTCCAGCCGCAGCTCGCCGCTCACGTCTGCACCACGAGCCGTGGCTACTTCCCCGTCCCCGGCGTTGCGTCGCTCTACGTCGAGATCGCCCCCGGCATGGAGATCCACCGGGTCATCGACGCCGCGCTGAAGCACACCAAGGTCCAGCCTGCCACGCTGGTCGTCGAGCGCGCCTACGGCATGCTCGAGGTCCACCACGAGGACAAGGGCGAGGTGAAGAGCGCGGGCGACGCGATCCTCGAGTACCTCAAGGTGAAGGAGAGCGACCGCATCAAGCCCAAGCTCATCTCCAACACCATCATCCGCGCCATCGAGCCGATGCACGCGATGATCCTCGACAAGATCCGCTTTGGCTCGATGATCGAGCCCGGGCAGTCGCTGTTCATCCTCGAGACCGAGCCGGCGGCGTACGCCGTCCTCGCCGCGAACGAGGCCGAGAAGGCCGCGAACGTGAAGCTCGTGGACGTGACCCCCTTCGGCGCGTTCGGCCGCCTCTACCTGGCCGGCAGCGAGTCGGAGATCGACAGCGCGGCGCAGGCGGCGATCCACGCGCTGGACGGACTGAGCGGCATTTCGAAGGACAAGTAAGCAGCACCATTGCACCCCACCAGAGGAGAAGCGCACATGGCAGAGGCACTGGGTCTCATCGAAACGAAGGGCTTCATCGGCATGGTCGAGGCCGCGGATGCAATGGTGAAGGCCGCCAAGGTGGAGTTGGTCGGCTACGAGAAGATCGGCGGCGGCTACGTGACCGCCATCGTGCGCGGCGACGTGGCCGCGGTGAAGGCCGCCACCGAGGCCGGCGCCCGCGGCGCCGAGCGCGTGGGCGAGTTGGTCAGCGTGCACGTGATTCCGCGCCCGCACGCGAACATCGACCTCGTGCTCCCGCTGGGCCGCCTCACGCAGGCCAAGGCCGAGCTGGGCATCAAGTAGCACTCCGCGACGCTGCGCCGGGAGGCCTCCTTCCGGCGCCGTGCGCTCCAGTCTTGCGCCCGCCGCGGCGGCTCTCTGGCCGTCGCGGTGGTGTGCAGGCCTTTCGTCCGCGCCGCGCGTCTTCGCGCCAGGAGCAGCACCATGAACATGGGACTCGTCGTCGGCACCGTGGTCGCGACCCGGAAGGAAGAGGAGCTCACCGGCCTCAAGTTCCTGCTGGTCCGTGCCATCGACTTGGAAGGCAAGCCGACCTCGACGCAGGTGGTCGCCGCGGACGCGGTGGGCGCAGGCGTCGGCGAGGTCGTGCTCTGGGCCGCCGGCTCTTCGGCCCGCCAGACCAAGGTGACCAAGGACCGGCCCATCGACGCGACCATCATGGCCATCGTCGACACCGTCGAGGTCGGCGGCGCCGTGAAGTACAGCAAGTAGCGACCAGCCAGCCGAGGTAGTCCATGGCCATCGACGAACGGCAGATCGACGCCATCGTGAACGCGGTCGTCGCACGCATGGGCGGCGGCGCAGCCCGCTCCCCTGCCCCGGCGGCCGAGCCCGCGCGCAAGCCCGCCGCGAGCAGCGACTACGTGCCGACCTACGGCAAGCGCCGACATGACAGCGCCGGCAAGGGCCGCAAGGGCGTCTTCGAAGACATGGACAGCGCGGTCGCCGCGGCGCGCATCGCCCACGAGGCGCTGCTCGACCTCAGCCTCGACGTGCGCGCCAAGATGATCCAGGCGATGCGCGACGTGACGCTCAACAACGTCAAGGAGATCGCCAAGCGCGCGGTCGACGAGACGGGGCTGGGCAACTACGACGACAAGATCCGCAAGAACGTCCTCGTGGCCACCAAGACCCCCGGCCTGGAAATCCTCCGGCCGCAGGCCTTCACCGGCGACCACGGGCTCGCGCTGCTGGAGCGGGCGCCCTTCGGCGTCATCGGCTCCATCACGCCCACCACCAACCCGACCGAGACCATCCTCAACAACGGCATCGGGATGATCGCGGGCGGCAACTCGGTGGTCTTCAACGTGCACCCCTCCGCCAGGAAGATCTCGCGGTGGCACGTGGAGATGCTCAACGAGGCGATCGTCGGGGTGGGCGGGCCGGAGAACCTCATCGCCTGCATCGCCGAGCCGTCGATCGAGTCGGCAAACCAGCTCATGAAGCACCCCGGCATCCGCCTGGTGGTGGTCACGGGCGGCCCCGCGGTGGTGAAGGCGGCGATGAACTCGGGCAAGCGCGCCATCTGCGCCGGGCCGGGCAACCCGCCGGCCATCGTG
>CAZAIE010000966.1:0-2504 GCA_964485035.1 uncultured Myxococcaceae bacterium
GCGGACCTTTGGGTGGGGGCTGCTGGGCCATGTCTCTCCCACTCGGCCAGGGGCCGCGCTACGCGGCCTCGTGGCCGGCCAGGTGGATGCTGCGGTTGGCCTCCATGCTCGCCTGGATGTCCGACTCCGACAGGCCCGACGAGAGGGTGATGGTCGTCGAGGTCCGCTGGCCCGTCTCCAGGTCGGTGGCCGAGACGTTCACGATGCCGTTGGTGTCGATCTCGAAGGTGACCTCGATCTTCACCTCGCCGCGGTAGCCGATGCGGAAGCCCGAGAACTCGAACTCGCCCAGCATCTCGCACTCGTCCGCGCGGTTCGACTCGCCCTGGTAGACGCGGATCTTCACCTTGTCCTGGCCGTCGCGGCTGGTGGTGAAGGTCTTCGACTGCTCGATGGGGATGGGGGTGTTCTTCTCGATGATCTTCTCGCTGAAGCCGCCCACCGTCCCGATGCGCAGCGTCAGCGGGGTGACGTCGAGCAGGCGGTGCTCGGCGCCGGTGGCGCTCAGCAGCGCCTCGGCCTGGATCGCCGCGCCCAGCGAGACCACCTCGTCGGGGTCGACCCCCACCATCGGGTCCTTCTGGAAGTAGTGCCGGACCGAACTGCGGATGACCGGGAGCCGCGTCGGCCCGCCGACGAGGATCACCGCGTCGATGTCGGCCGCGGTCAGGCGTGCGCTCTGCAGGGCCTCGTCGCAGACCTTGAAGGTGCGCTGCACCAGGTCCATCACCATGCGGTTGAACTGCTCCTCGGTGAGCTGCGCCTGCAGGTCCAGGACGTTCCCCTCCGCGTCCTGGCAGATGCTCTGGCACAGGATCTGCGCGGTCCCGTCACGGCCGACGTCGATCTTGGCGCGTTCGCCGGCGTCCTTGAGCATCTGCATGCAGTACTTGGACTGCGTCAGGTCCAGCCCGGTGCGGTTCAGGAAGTCCTGGGCCAGCCACTGCATGATCCGGTCGTCGAAGTCGTCCCCGCCCAGGTAGGTGTCGCCCGCAGTCGCCAGCACCTCGAACACGTCCGTGCCGATCTCCAGGATGGAGATGTCGAAGGTGCCGCCGCCGAGGTCGTAGATGACCACCCGCTGGTGCAGGTCGCGCCCGCACCCGAAGGCCAGCGCCGCCGCCGTGGGCTCGTTGAGGATGCGCAGGATGTCGAGACCGGCGATGCGCCCGGCGTCCTTGGTCGCCTGCCGCTGGTTGTCGTTGAAGTAGGCGGGGACGGTGACCACAGCCTTGGTCACCTCGCGCCCCAGGTAGCTCTCGGCGACCGCCTTGAGTTCCTTGAGCACCAGCGCGCTGATCTCCGGGAGCGAGTAGCTGCGCCCCCGCACCTCGATGCGCACCGAGTTCCCCGGGCCCTCGACGATGGCGTAGGGCATCACCGTCTGCGCCTTCTTCACTTCGTCGGAGAAGAAGTACCGGCCGATGAGCCGCTTCGCGGAGTACACCGTGTTCTCCGCGTTGGAGATGATGTTGCGCTTCGCGGCGTTGCCGACGAGGACCGACCCGTCCTCGAGGAAGCTCACCACCGAGGCGTGGGTCCGCTCGCCCCACTCGTTGGGGATGACGGTGGGCACGCCGTTCTCCATGAACCCCACGCAGCTGTAGCTGGTGCCCAGATCGATGCCGATCGCCACCTCGTCGGACATGCCGAATCGCCCTCGCCCAGGCCTCGGGCCTGGTCTGCCGTCACAGGCGCCGCCCCGGACCGGCGGCCGCGGGGGAGAGGCGCCTGGAGAAATGCCGGGAGTCTAGTGGCCGCCAAGCGGGCCTGTCAAACACCGAAGGGCCCGCAACCCCTCGAAAAGTGAGGCTAAAGGCTTACTCGGCCGGGGGCTGCGCTCCCCGCCGCCGCATCCAGGACGAGACCACGAACACGGCCAGTGACAGCGAGAGCAGTCCCAGGGACCAGGCCGACAGGAAGGGGACGCCCGCCGCCGCGAGGCTGCCCCGGAAGGCGAAGGCCGCGGCCGACACGGCGGCCACGGCGAGGAACTGCGCCGCAAAGTGCGGCGAACGCAGGCCGAAGAGCCCCAGCGCGAGGCCCCCGATCCCCGCTCCGAGCGCCGAGACGGAGAAGGCCTTGGCGCCCAGGTCGGCCAGGGGCAGGCCCGCGGGGAGCGTGCCCGGGGCGCGCTCGAAGAACGAGAACGCTAGGCAGAAGCCCGAGAGCGCCACCGCCAGGATCGGCGCGATGGTCCGGAAGTGCAGCCCCACCAGATGCTCGAGCAGCGCGCTCGCCAGCGCGACGGCGAACAGGGTGCAGGTCAGCGGGAGGGCGTAGAGCGAGACGTACCAGGCCGTCCCCGAGTCGAGGTACCGCGCGCCCAGGAGCGCGCTGAAGCTGACCACCAGAAGTGCCGCAGCGAGGATTCGCATGTCTGTCTCAGCGGGGGCCGAAGAAGCTCGCTTCCAGCACGAGCACGGTGAGGTTCGACAAGGCGTGGAAGATGGTCCCCGGGACGATGGTGCCGGTGCGCTCGCGCATCCAGCCGAAGATGAGCG
>CAZAIE010000966.1:2514-3375 GCA_964485035.1 uncultured Myxococcaceae bacterium
GTGGCCGACGGCGAAGAGTACCGCGGTCACCCAGAACGCCCGGCCCAGCCGCCCGCCCAGGAAGGCCCTCCCCGCGGGCCAGGCGTCCCTCAGCCGCGACTGGAGGTAGCCCCGGTAGAACAGCTCCTCGGGCAGCGCCACGACGAGGAACTGGTCCACGAGGTGGGCCAGGAACCGGTCGGGCAGCCGGAAGTGGAACTCGAAGCCCTTGGGGTAGGGGGCGAGCAGCCCGGAGAGCCACGCCGGCTGGGAGTTCAGGAACTCGACGAAGCCGAAGAAGCACAGCGCGAACGCGGGGAGCACCACCGCCGAGACCCCCAGGCCCAGCGCCGCGCCTCTTCCCCAGTTCTCGAGCGTCGCGCCGTAGTCCCGGTAGTCCTCGTTGCGCCGCCAGACGATCATCCCGGGCAGGTACAGGAAGGCCACCGCCGCGACCGCCTTCGCGTACCCCGAGATGGGGCCGATGGCGCGGGTCAGGGCGATGGCCCCGAAGGCCAGGGCCCAGAGCGTGACCGCCTCCTTCAGCGCGGCGCGGCCGACCGGGCGGACGGGGGCCTGGACCGGAGGGCTCGCGCTCAAGGGGCGCTCCTGGGGGCGAAGCGCGCCCGGAGGTCGTCGATGGCGAGGGTCGCCCGGGGGCGGTCGACGTGCATCGCCACCAGCCGCCCCTGGGCGTCGAAGAGCGCGCTCCCGGTGGGCCCCGCGACGTCGTTGCGCAGCCGGGTCACGCCCTTCACCGCGCGGGTCCCGGCGAGCCGGCCCGCCTCGGCCCGCAGCTTCCCGGAGGCGTCGAAGGACAGCCCGACCAACGCAGCGCCCGGGGCGAGCTGCTCGCCGAGGCGCGCCTGGTCCGCAAGGAGG
>CAZAIE010000967.1:0-3363 GCA_964485035.1 uncultured Myxococcaceae bacterium
GAAGATGCAGGGCGGGAGGCTACCAGCTTGTCGGACCTGGGTGCGGCTGGCTGCTTCCGATGGTGGTTGGCACACCTGTGCAGGCTCTGGCACGCAGGAGGTTGGTCAACGGCCACGAGAAGGCGCTCGGCACGGCGGATGCTCTCCCTTCCCTGGAAAGGGAGGGAGCCATGCCACGCGTCCCACTTTGCTCAAGGTGGATGGCCTTCGTCGTTGCGCTCTGGGTCCCGCTGACCTCCGCGGCGCAGTCCGAGGGACCCCAGCCCGAGGCGCAATCCTCCGGGTCGGCTGACCAGGCCGACACGGCTTCCGCGGAGTGCAAGGCCGGGGTCGCCGAGGCCTGCCTGCGGCTCGCAGAGGAGGCAACGGGACCCTTGCGCGTGGAGCGAGCCCTCGCGGTCTGTCACGGCAACGAGCCGATCATCGCAGCCCGGGGCTGTGCGATCGCGGCGGAGTCGCTCCGGCGCGCCGGCCTCGAGGCCTCCGCCATCCCGCTCGAGGCCCGCGGCTGCGAGCTGGACCCCGAGACCTGCGGAGCCTCGCGGGCCACGGGCAGCTGGGTGGTCTTCCACGGAGCGGCCGCGACCATCACCTTGGCGACTGGGGCGCGCTGCCACGTCCCCTGCGGCTTGAGCCTGGCCCCAGGGAGGAACCGGGTTCTGGTCGAGGGATCGTCGAGCTTCCAAGACGAACTGGTGTTCGGCGAGGGCGGGCAGCGGGTCCGGGTCGAGCAGCGTTCGCGTTTCACCATGCTGGCCGTCGGTCTGTCGGTGGGAGCCACGCTCGCGGTCTTCTCCGCCAGCTACCTCGCCTCGGCGACCGGCAGGGACCCGAACGTCCCCATGCTGGTCATGGGAAGCCTCGCGGCGGCCGGGAGCGTGACCTCCTTCGTGTTCGCAGGGATCGGCATCGCAACCCTCGGGCGCAACCGCCTCACGCTCGAGGAGGGCCTCGCCGAGGGGCGCCAGAGCGCCTTGGCACCCTCGGCACCGCTCCGCGTCTCGCTCGTGGCTGCCCCCCTCCGCGGCGGCGGGGCGCTCGGCCTGGTGGTCTCGTTCTGATCTGGGGAGGGCACATGAACTGGGCATTCGCGTCGGCGTGCCTGCTCGCCGCCACCCTTCTCCCGAGTCCTTCGGGCGCGGAGGAGGAGGCGGGTCTGGTGTCGGTCTCCTTCCTCTCGGCGATCAAGGAGGAAGCGTACGAGGTCACCCTCGATTCGGGAGAGACCGGGCGGACGCCTTTCACGGTCGCGGTGCAGTCCGGGTGGCACCGACTCGCGGTTCGCGGACTGGCTGCCTACGACCAGGACCTGTTCGTCTGGCCAGGGCCCCGAGGAGTCGTCCGGGTTGGGTCGAGCGAGGCCGTGTCTGCGACCGAGGTCCGTGTCGAGGCGGCCGACGCCCGCACCATACGCATCGACGGCCAGGTGACCTGCCAGACGCCGTGCACACTGCTACTCGATCCCGGCGGGCACGAGCTGAAGGTTGAGGCGGACCCCGAGTTCGCGAAGTGGGACACCGCCGGCACCGGCCGATACACCCAGACCCTGGTGGTGCCGCGCCACCGACGGCTCCTCGTCCGGCTGGGCGAGAAGCGGGCTGCGTGGGAAGAGGACAAGCCACCGTCGCCCCCCTTCGCTGGCCCCCGGCTGCGCTTGGGACTCGGGCTGGAGTGGGAGCCCTCGCAGCTCACACACGCGGGCGAGAGAGAAGGAGTGATGGGCGCCGAAGTCCATCTCCGCCTGGGGCTGCAGGTGAGCCGCAACCTCGCGGTCTACTACCAGGGGAGCGCCGCGGCGGCGAACACCCTGCGCGTCCGCTTCTGCATGCTCGGGTGCAGCGGCTCCAACGAGAACTACTGGCTCTTCGTGCACGCGAGCGCCGTGCTGGCAGAGGCAACCCTCTGGGATCGGCTGCAGGTCGCCCTCGGACCGGCCCTCTTCGTGGCAGGGCCCAGCTGGGTCAGCCCGACTGCCGGGAGAGCCGCGGGGCTGGGATGGGGTGGGGTCGCGCGCCTCGGGGCGGTGCCGAAGCCGGACAGCTCCTCCGTGAGACGGCTGGGGGTCTCGATTGGGCTCCAAGGTCAGGCGGCCGTGTTCGAGAAGGGCTCCCTGCTCAGTCTCGGAATCGCGCTGGGATACGACCGGTTCTGAGTGGCGGATGGGCGACGGCGGCGCGGAGGAGGCCGAACCTGCGACCCCGTAGGCTCCTGTGAATGGGTGGGGGCTTGCCGGGAGTAGCAGCATTGGGCGTCAGCCCGGGTCTTTGATCGGAGCATCGCGCTTGCGACGGCTCCGCCTGAGCAACGAGAGCCCGAGCACTGCGAGGACGGGCAGTGCAGCGCCCGGCATCGAGCTGCACCCGACGGTGCGATAGCTCTCGACCCCCACGCACTGCTTCTCGGAGCCCATCGCCCCGCGCGCAAGGTTGCCGCGCCCGTAGGCCTCGACGGTCACGCAGTACTCCCGGGCAGGGTCGAGGTCGAGTCCAGTGACCCCGACGTTGGTCCAACCGTCCTCCATCTTGCCCAGGCGATCGCCGAAGAAGCCGAAGCGCCGAACCCAGCCAGAGGTCTTGGGCGCGAGGACGACGGTGTAGACCACCTCCGACTCCGGCGTGTCGGGTGCGGCGGCCGCGGAGAGGTCCGCCTCGAGCACCACCTCGTACTCAGCGAAGACGCAGTTCCCCGAGTTGAGCTGCTCCACCGGGTGCCGGATGCGCTTGATCCGCACCGCCTGGAGCACCGGCGGGGTGCCCTGCTCCTTGTCGTAGGTCGGGCTGGTCGTGAAGTCGCTGAGGATCGTGCGCTCGGCCTTGTCGCCATACTTTCCCGGGCCGGTGAGCACGATCCGCTTCGAGCCGGGCAGCTCCGCGCGGACCGCATGGAGCCCCGTCGCCACCTCCTCGAGGTGGAACGGCAGCGGCTCGCCGTCGGCGGTGAGCGCGAGGCTCTCGGGCTCGTAGTCAAACCACTCGATGGTGATCGTCGTCGCGGGAGAGACGTCGGCGGCTCCGATGCCTGGCACTGCGCGAGGTTCGGGCCTGGAGATGGAGCAGGCCCGACCTGCAGAAGGGAGGAGCGCGACGGGCACCGCCGCGAGTGCTGCTGCCACCAGGAGTCCCACGTGTCTCACCAAGTCCAGACCTCCTCGCTGATCTGCTCGTCACTGTGGCCACAAAGCGCTGGTAGTGTACTGCCATTCGACGCTGGGTCAGGCCGGGGATTGACCCAGAGAGTCGACGGACTGCTGGAGGGCAAATGGTGCTTGGAGTGCTGGTGCTGCTGTTGGCCGCGACGCCTACGTCAGATCGCCCCGTCGAGCCTCCGGGGGATGCAGTCGTAGCCGAGCCAGCAGCCGTGACC
>CAZAIE010000968.1:0-3355 GCA_964485035.1 uncultured Myxococcaceae bacterium
CGACCGCGTTCAGGGAAGCCGGGGTGCGCCCTCAGGAAGGTCGCGCACTCTCACTCTACCTCGATCAGGTGCTGCAGCTCCGCGTCGGGCGTCCCCAACCTGGTGGCAAGCAAGACCGTCGGCGGCGTCCTGCTCTTGCGCCTGAGCCGGCTTTCCAGCTCGAGGATGGGTACGCCTACAAGGTCCAGCCGCTGGAAGCTCGGGCGTTGCAGGCGGTCGGCTAGCCTCCCGGCTCGCGGGCAAGTCCGGACAGGCCCTTGCCGGCGCGATGGCCCAGCACGCCGACCCGGGCGCAAGGTACCCGCGGGGCCGCAAGCTGCAGGGCACTTATGGTCTTCAATGCGCAGAAGTAGGCAGTTTGCTGGCCTTGTATCGCTGTTGTAGCCTTGTATCGGTGAAATTAGATGGCTACCGATACCCCAGCGGCGATACCCCAACTGGACCTCCCTGCCGGACTAGAGCTCAGCCCGCTCGAGCCGATCGTGGTGCCTCAGCGAGGACCAGGTGGGCTCGTGGCCTACGAGCTTGCCGACCTGCGCTGGAGCGGCGGCTTCGTCCGCCTGCTCCTCCATTTCCGCGCTCCGCTCCACGGCAGAGACGTCCCCCGGCTCAAGGCGCAGCTCGAGGCCGTGATCGACGAGCGGCGTCGGCGACAGCAGGGCACGGGCAAGGTGCCTGAGGTCGTGCTCCCCGCACTGGTCACCGACGCCGCTTCCCCGCGGCTGATCGAAGCCTGCGGGGCGGCGAACATCGCCTTGCTGGACCAGCGTGGAACCGCCGTCGTCCGCGGTGCCGGGGCGTACGTCCACGCGGTCGGCAACGGCGGAGTCCCGAGGCCGTCGAGGGCGCGGACCTTTGGAGGAAAAGGGTGCCGCCTCGTGCGCCTGTTGTTGTCCGACCCGGCCACGCCGCAGCTGGGGCTCGAGCTCTCGAAGCGATCGGAGACGAGCTACGGGTATGCGCACGCGGTCCTGTCTCGGCTCGAGCAGGACGGGTACATCGCGCGTGCCTCTCCGCGCTCGGGCTTTCGCACCAAGGACCCGACGGGCCTGCTCCGGGCGTGGATGGACTCCGGGGAGCGGACGGCGGCCGTGGTCGAGGCGTTCAACGCCCCCGCGACGACGGCAGAGGCGCTCGCGCGCGGCGACGCCGCCCGGCGGGCCGCGGGGGTGTCTGGCTTGTTCACGCTCGCCAGCGCGCTGTTGCCCGACGAGGTCCACGTCTCAGGGCTTCCGCACGGCATGTACCTGGGGGGCGAGATTGCGCCGGTGGTCCAGGCGCTCGGCCTCCGAAGGATCACTCCCCACAACTTCCTCATCCTCCGGGCGGAGCCAGCGGCCGACTCCGCGGCGGGAGGGGTCTACCTGTCGCCGCGGACCCTGCCGCACGGCCAGGGCGTCGCGCTGTGGCAGCTGGCGGTGGACTTCGCCCAGGCCGGAGGGCGCGGGCCGGAGCAGGCCGAGCACCTCCTCGAGCGGTATGCGGCGGCACTGCCCTACGCGGGTGAATGGCCGTGAGCGACCTGGAGAGACTCGAGAGGGTGCTGAGCGAGCTCGGAGAGCTGTGGCTGCGGCTCGGCGACCTGGCCGAACACGTCATGGTCATCGGCGGCCAGGTCATCGCCCTCGAGTCGCGCACGCGCGGTGGCGACGGGGTGATCGAGGTGGAGACCTCGGTGGGGCCGAAGGTCGTCCGCGGCTACTCCTTCGACCTCGATCTGCTCTACGACGGCGAGGCCGGCTGGATGGGGGAGCGGCTTCCCCAGGTGCTGCGCTCCTGCGGCTTCGAGCGAAGCACGTCGTTCCGCTGGACCAAGCAGGTCGGCGCCGAGCGCGTGGACATCGACCTCCTGGTCGCTCCGAGTACCGAACCCGAGGATCTGCCGACCCCCATGACGGTGGTCCCAGGCGGCGACCTCGCCATCCTGCGTCCTCGACGAGTGCAGCTGACCCCCGTCCTCCAGGTCGCGATTCCAAGCACGCTCGGGTTCCTGGCGCTCAAGGTCGAAGCCAAGAAGCTGCGGCCTAGGGCGACCAAGGACACCTTCGATCTCCTCGCGTACGTGAGTCTCATGACGCCGCAGGTGATCGCGGACGCACTGCGGGCAGGTGGGGCGGACGGAGCGCGTCTGCGGGAGGAGCTACGGATGTTGTTCGGTTCGGAGAACGCCCCAGGAGTCCTCGACGTCCTTGCCTACGCCAGCACCCTGGAGCCGACCGACCGGCAGCTCGTAGCGCGGGCCGTGGTCGATCTCATGTCGAAGGCGACTGCCGGGTGAAGGAGCCGTAGGGAGAGCCGGGCGCCGCCATCGCGGTGATGCGCATGCGGGGCATCCTCGTCTTCCGCCCCGGCGCTCACGTCGTGGCTTGCCGTCGCCAGGCGGCGGGCGTGACCCCGTGTGTGCGCCGGAAGAGCCGGATGAAGTGCGTCACGTCGGCGTAGCCCACGCGCTCGGCGATGACCTCCACCTGCTCATCCGTCCCCCGCAGCCTGCGCCGGGCCTCGGCCATGCGGTATTCGAGGATCCACTGGCCCACCGTCCGTCCCGTCTCCTTGCGCACCACGCTGGCCACGTGCGTGACCGAGCGTCCCAGGGGGCGAGCCACCTGGACGAGCGACAGCGGTTCGAGGGCATGCGCCTCGATGTGCGCGATCGCCTGGCGGGCGAGGCCCTGGACCGCCGTGTCGAGGGCCTCCTCGGGGCCGCTCATCCGCTCCAGCTCGATGAGCACCAGCCGGAGCAGGGCGCCCACGGCCTCCTCCCGCGAGCGCTCGTTGCCCTGGAGTTCCTGCTCCATCAGGCGCATCCAGCCTTCCAGGCGTCGAGACTGGACAGCGTTGGGGCGGAGCACCGGATGGCACCCGCCGCGCACGCGCAGCAGCGGGCCGAGCTTCAGCCCCGTGTGACTTCCCCAGCTCGTGTCCTCTTGGGGAAAGGCCTCGGGGTGGAACGTGAGCGCCCAGCCTTCCATGTCCTCGAGCTGCGCCGCGCTGTGCGCATCGCCAGGGGGAATGAGGTGCACGTCCCCCGCGCGCAGCACCAGCTCGCCGGCATGCCGGATCCGCGACAGGCCCCGGACCACGAAGACGATGGCCGCGAAGGAGTGGGCGAAGGTCCCCGGCGGCGGCGCGGCGTGCTGCTCATGGCCGCTGAAGCGCCGCACCCAGACCGGGAACTGGTGACGCTCGAACTCCTCTCGCGCTCGCGAGGGCTTCGCTCCGGACTGGGGCTTGGGCTTCGTCATCGGGGGCTCGGGGTGGCAGGGGCGAGGCGCGCGAGGAAGACCTTGAACTGCAGCGAGAGGAAGATCGGCCGGGGCTCCACGAATCCGCTCCGGGCGAGCATCGAGACCAG
>CAZAIE010000969.1:0-3354 GCA_964485035.1 uncultured Myxococcaceae bacterium
GGCACGGCCACCGGGGTCGGACGGTCGAGCGTCGAGCCATCCCCGAGCTGGCCCTGATCGTTGGCGCCCCAGCACTTCACGCCGCCGGCCCTGGTCACCACGCAGGTGTGCGAGGCCGAGTCGAGGGCCACCGCCCGGCACGCGCTCGGCCCCGTGTCGGACTGGCACTGGCCCTCGCAGGGGTGCTCGCCCGCGGGACAGGAGAGCCCACAGCGCACCCCGTCGCAGGTGGCGGTACCGCCGGTCGGAGCCGGACAGGGGCTGCAGGCCGCTCCGCACGAGGCGGGGCTGGCGTCGGAGACGCAGAGGCCACCGCAGAGGTGGTGGCCCGCGGCGCAGCTCGCGCTCCGGCACTGCCCCTGGTCGCACGTCGTCGTCAGCGCGTGGGGGTCGGCTGGGCACGCGGCGCAGGCCCCGCCGCAGAGCCGGTAGCCCACGGCACAGGTGAGCTGGCAGGCGTTGGCGACGCAGGCGGCGGTGCCGTGCGCATCGGTCGGGCAGGCCGCGCAGCGGGTGCCGCAGGCGGTGGTGCTCGCGTCGGGGACGCAGGCGCCGCCGCACAGGTGCGTCCCGCTGGGGCAGGAGTCGGCCACGCACTGGCTCCCCGCGCAGGCGGGCGTGCCCACTGCAGGGCAGGCCGCGCAGGCCCCGTTGCACAGCAGGTACCCGGGCTTGCACGCGGCGAGGACGCAGGCCGAGCCGGAGCAGGTGGTGGTGGAGCCGTTCGGGTCGGAGGGGCACGCCGCGCAGGCCCCGCCGCACGCCCGCCAGCCGACGTCGCACACGAGGCCGCAGGAGCTGCCGTCGCACGTGGCGGCGCCGTGGGCGACGGAGGGGCAGGCCGAGCACGACTTGCCGCAGGACGCGACGCTGGTGTCCGCCACGCACTGCCCGCCGCACGGGTGGTGGCCCGCGGCACAGGCGATCCCGCAGGCGCTGCCGTCGCAGGTGGCGGTCCCGTGGGCGTCGCCAGGGCAGGGCGTGCAGCGCACCCCGCAGGACTCGACGCTCGCGTTCGGGCGGCACTGGCCGCCGCACAGGTGGTAGCCAGGCTTGCAGGCGGCGATCACGCAAGACGACCCGGAACAGGCCGTGCCCGCGCCGTTGGGATCGGTCGGGCACGGGGCACAGGCCCCGCCGCAGACGAGGTGGTCGTCGGCGCAGCGGATGCCGCAGACACGGCCGTCGCAGGTCGCCGCTCCGCCAGGGACCGTGGCGCAGGGCGCACAGAGGCTGCCGCAGGTCTCGACGCTCGTGTCGGAGACGCACTTGCCCTCGCAGGGGTGGAGCCCGGAGGCACAGGAGGAGTGCGCACACTGGCCGCTGGCGTCACAGAACTGGCCCGCAGCGCAGGCGCCGCAGAGTCCGCCGCAGCCGTCGGGGCCACAGCTTCGACCCTGGCACCGGGGCGCGCAGCTCACCTGGAGGATGGCGGCGTTGGCCGGCTGGTAGCCGTTCTCGCTCCCGTCCTGGCCCAGTCCCGCCGCCCGGTCGCAGTAGGTGAAGTGCGCGCCGTCGAGGGTCGCGCGGAAGGCCAGGTCGTAGACGCCGGGCGCCGCAGGGGCAGTGAGCTCCGCCTGGTACTCGTCGTTGCCCGGCTCCGCGTCGTCGCGCCAGCCGGGGTTGGGCGCCGCGGCCACCCAGGACGACCAGCCCGAGGGGTCGCTCCCGTGCGCGCCGAACGCGACCTCGACCACCAGCCCGGTGGAGGGGTCGGTCGCCGGGGTGCGGTTGGTGAGGCCCGCCTCGAAGAGCCGCACGTAGGCGGTGAACCGGTCCCCCGGCGCCGAGGACTGCGCCAGGGGCCACTGGAACCGGCACCAGTCCACCGAGACCATGCAACGGCCCTGCTCGCAGCTCGCGCCCGAGGCACAGGAGCCACAGCTTCCGCCGCAGCCGTCCTCCCCGCAGGCCCTGCCCTCGCAGACCGGGGAGCAGCGCGGCTTGCACTGGCCCCCGACGCAGAGCTCGCTGGACCCGCAGGTGCCGCAGCTTCCCCCACAGCCGTCGTCACCACACTGGCGGCTCGAGCAGGCCGGCTGGCAGGCACCACCGTCCGGCCTCCACTGGCCTGCGTCCGGGCCGGCGGCCGAGCTGGCGTCCCGACCGCTGCTCCCCGCGTCGAGCCCGGGAGCCGGAGACGGCTGCTCCGAGGGACAGCCCCCAAAGGGCAGCACGTAGAGGAGAACGAGCACTCGAAGCAGGTTGCCCCGGCGAGCGCCGAGGAAGAGCTCGGTCGAGCTCGGGTCGGGTCCTGGCGTTCCGTTCACTGGCGGTCACCTCACTGTTCCGTTCTGCCACGCAGCGCCCCGGGAGCCAATGATCGGAATGGCCCGCGAGATACCCGCAACGACCACCGGGACTGCGCCCTCCCCTCACTTCCTGTACCGGTATGCCCAGGGCTGGTTGCCCTCGGTGAAGATGACCGCATTGTGCCGCTCGTCGTACGCGGACGGCATGTTGTCGGTGAGCGCCGGCATCGCCCCGCCGCCCACCACCGTGGGCGTGAGCTTCTCCCAGCGGTTCCCGGCGAACGAGTAGGCCCAGAGGTCGTTCCTCCAGTCCGTGTTCCAGCTGACGCTCCCACCCAGCAGGATGGCCACGTCATTCCGGGAGTCGTAGACCAGCCCGAACTTGCTGGCGCGGAAGGGCGGCTGGTTCTGGGCCTTCAGGTCCGTCCAGGTGTTCGTCTTCGGGTCGAAGAGCATCGTCGTGTTCACCTGTGACGGAGCGGTCCCGGTGATCCCCAGGGCGAGGAACGCCTGCTTCGACTTGATCCAGGCGATCCGCTCGTAGACGTAGGGCTTGCCGGGGCTCGTGGGGCTCGCCTTCGAGGCCCAGGTGGCGCTCGTGCCGTCGAAGACCCAGGTCGCGCCGTCCTCCGGCCAGATGGCGACGTTGGCCTCGGGCCCGAACGCGACGTTGCAGCCGGGGTTCTCCATCTGCGGCGAGACCCCGCCCAGGAGCTGGAAGCGGTCGGCCGCGAAGTCGTAGGCGAACGAGCCGGTGGCGCTGGTCGTGGGAGCCTGGCAGTACGGGCCCGAGCCGACGCCGCCGAAGAACCAGCTCACCCGTCGGCCGGGATCGTAGACCACCGAGCGCGTGCAGCCGTTCCCCGGCCTCAGCGCGCCGCTCACGTCCCCGACCCGGCGCGAGAACCAACGCTCGGTGCCAGGGTCGTAGAAGACGAGGCTGTTGCCGTAGCCCGTCCAGAAGGGACTCGAGGCGTTTCCGCAGCCGCCGTACTTCACGAGCACGCCGCGGTCCGAGTCGAGCCACCAGCCGACCTCGCTCCCCGGGACCTTGCCGCCGCCGAGCGCGACCAGGGAGTTGTCGGCAAGCCCGGTGATCTTC
>CAZAIE010000970.1:0-3351 GCA_964485035.1 uncultured Myxococcaceae bacterium
CTCCCGCTTCTACGCCTGGCGCAAGCTCGGCCTCGCCTGCCAGCTCGATGACCGCACCAGCTGCCCCAAGCTCAAGCCGACCCGGCTCTCGCCCGCCGAACTCCGCGCCATGAAGACCTGGTCACCAGTCCAGACCACCGACACGTCCCGGTCGGGTCCCTGGCCATCCTCGCTCAGCGCCTCGGTGTCCTCTTCGCCTCCCCGGCCACCAGGTTCCGCGCCATCCGCGAGCACGGCTGGATTCGCCCACGACTGCGCGTCCATCCGCCCAGGCCCACGCAGAGCCTTCGCGCCACCAAGCCCAACGAGTACTGGCACCTCGACGTCACCGTCATCCGCCTCCTCGACGGGACCAAGGTCTACCTCCATGCCGCCATCGACAACTTCAGCCGCCGCATCCTCGCCTGGAAGGTAGTCCCCAGCCTCGATCCCCAGACCACCTGCGCCATCCTCCTCGAGGCCGCGCTGAACCTCCCGCCGGACGCCAAGGCCACCGTCGTCGCCGACGCCGGCGTCGAGAACGTCAACTCCACCGTCGATGCCGCCCTGGCCACCACCAAAGGCCTGCTCCGCAGGGTCATCGCCCAGGTCGACATCACCTTCTCCAACTCCATGATCGAGGCCTGGTGGCGCTCCCTGAAGCACCACTGGCTCTTCCTGAACCAGCTCGACTCCCTCGCCGCCGTCGAGCGGCTCGTCGCCTTCTACGTCACCCAGCACAACTCCGTGATCCCCCACTCCGCCTTCCACGGTCAGACCCCGGACGAGATGTACTCGGGCACCGGCGAGAAGATCCCCCAGCAGCTCGCCGAGGCGCATCGCCTCGCTCGTCTCGCACGCGTCGCCGCCAACCGGGCCCTCAAGTGCGAGGACTGTCGGCCACCGGCGACCGGTGCCGCACCCGCTCCCTGACCTGCGCCTCTCGCTCCTTGACAGCCTCATCCGTTGCTCGCGATCTCCTCGCCACCGGTGTGCCATGCGGAGGTGCGCTGTTCGTCGCTCTTCAAGTGGCACTCGTGGCCGGCAGTACCTGTCCCTGGATTCCCTTGGCATTTCCACGGTGTTGCAGTTGCAACGCCTTTCCTCCTGAATGTCCTGAGGCGCAGCTGGGCATTTCCACGCTGTTGCAGTTGCAACGCCTTTTCTCCCGAATGTGCTGAGGGGCAGCTGGGGTTCCCATTTCGAATTGAGGAGCACCTCAATTTCTCCTGAATGTTCTGAGGCGCAGCTGGGGTGCGGATCACATGGTGTTGCAGTTGCAACGCCTTGTCTCTCGAACGTCCTGAGGCGCACCTGCGCTCAACTACGATTTCTGCGCCGCTTCGCAGTGTCAGACCCTCGCACTCGAACACTTCGGCGTAGAAATGGTCTGGTTCGCGCTACAACTTCGGCTTCGATCCTCTCCGCAGCCAACACTGCCTCAACCCCCCCTCCCGGAGTCCGCCAAAACACTGCGACCAACCACCGCCTCGCTGGACTTGTTAGCAAACAGCTCCACTCGCCCATTCCAAAGGTCGTGGGGGCGCTCCTCCCGGATAGGGTTGCAAGGAGGCCCTTTACCGCCCCCGGACCTGGAACGAGCCGTGTCGCAAACGCCGGGAACGGCATCAGGTTCTTGTCCCCATATTCCTGCCAGTACGAGCCATCTTCCGACGCCACTACTGCATACCATTCGCCAATGCTTTCAAAAACCGATTGAAGCACGCCTTCCAGTTCTCGCGTCATGGCACGTCCCCATTCTCTAAATTCCCGGCCCAGGATCAATCCACAGTCCACGCTTGGTCGGGTGAGGAACAAGTCGTTCCCCCTTCTCAGTCCAGTGCGCCTTGATTTCGGCCTTCCGCAGATTCTCCCCGTCATCGAAGGTCGAGAAGTACGAGGGTCCAGGATGCCGGTTCTCACCATCAACGAGTTTCGTATGAATGTTTCCTCCTGGGTGTCCCGGTCCTGGCAATTCATCAATCACGGAGTGATGGTCACGGACGGACAGTTGGTGTCTATGGTGTGGCGCGAAATGCGTACCCGCACTGCGCCCCCGAATGAACTCCGCCCTCTGAGCACCTGTGTAGGGACCCCGGTCAAATATTGGAGGTGCCTGCATCGGCGGATCGACCGGACTCCATTGGTGTCCCTCGAAAGCCGATACGGGTTGGCCTTTCCAATTCTTCCCGACCGCTGGAGCCTTCGATCGAACGACCCCCTTCCACGCCCGTTTTGCACCCGCCCCGACTCCCCGCACCAACTTCTTCCCAGCGTAGAGTCCCTTCTTGACAACAACCTGACCGGTCTTCGCCACTGCTCCGCCGGCGACGCTGGTCGCGGAGGTCTCGATTGCAGCAAAGCCGCCCCGAACAGCCAAGTGGGTGACAATTCTTCCACCCTCTGCCAAGCCCTGGAGCGCGGCGCTCGGGGCAGCCGTGACCCCAACCTCACCATTGCTCGGCTGGGCAGAAATGATTGCGCCGTGCGCAACTTCGCCAGCCGCGACAACCAATGCGTTCTTGGCTTCGGTGTACTTCTTTTCGGCCTTGTCGAGTTTCTTGCCAATGGCGCTGTTCTGCCATCGCTCTTCGACGCTCGCGACCGCACCACCCGCAATTCGTCGGCCTCGCTCGGCCACCCATCCAAGAGTGGAATCTGAGCAATGGGCGAGTTTGCACGCCTCTTCGAGAATTGCGTCGCGCCCCTTCGCGGTCAGCCGCGCAATCTCTCCAAGAACGGCAGGATTCTCTCCACCACTCTGGGTCGGCAGCTTCTCGTTGAGATAGTCACCGATGTAGCCCAGCAGGTCATCGCTAGTTTGGCCTTCCAGTTCTTGGCGATAGACGGTTGCATTCCCACCGTCCTCAACCGGCTCGTCCTCGTACCCCGTCGGGTCCCAATACCGGTACGGGTTCTCCAGCGCATACGCATACCGATTGAGACTAGGTGCCTGGTCGTTCTGCCCCTCCAGCGCGTCCTGGCTCAACCACCGCCCCAGTTCCGGCTGGTAGTACCGAGCCTTCGCGTACACGAGCCCCGTCTCCACATCGAAGACGTGCCCGGTGTAGCCAATCTTGGTCTGGCCATCGGCGCTCGGCTGGACTGCCTCCGGCGTGGTCCGATACCCACCAAAGGCGTCGTACCGGAACGGCCCCGCGACCCGAGTCGCAGCCCCAGCAATGCTGGCCGTCCGCTCGACGACGCTGCGCATCCCGTCCCGGTGCATCCACTGCACCGTCGGATTGCTCTGCGACGCCGAGTAATCAATGACGCCCCACAGCTCGGTCCCATAGATGTATTCGAGCTTCGGGGTGCCGGTCGCGGCGTCCAGCTCCGCAATCAGCGACGTCCCGTCGTACAGGTAGATCC
>CAZAIE010000971.1:0-3347 GCA_964485035.1 uncultured Myxococcaceae bacterium
GGCTCTGCGCGTTCGACCTCGTCCTTCCCGCCGGTGCTGCGCCCGCCGAGGTGAACCGGTCCACCTCGGCGCTCGAGGCCCACCTCCGCCGCTTCCAGATCCAGAACCCACAACCCAGCAGAGGAGACGAACGATGAAGCGACTGCACTGGAGTGCCCTCGCCGCGGTGTGCGGCCTGTTGCTCACGACGAACGCTTGCGACTCGGAGCAGCAGGTGGTGATGGCGGACGCCTCGACGGCGGCGACCGACGGGGGCGGGACCGGCAGGTCGGTGAAGTTCGACTACGCGGGGACGGTGGTCACCGTGGAGCTCGGCAGGGTCACGCCGGTGACCGTCGCCGGCGCCCAGGTCGCGAAGCTCTCGGACCTCATCGCCCTGGCGGTCCCGCAGAAGCCGCTCTCGGGGCTGCAGGGCACCGACTTCGTCTCCGCGGACGGCTTCACGCCCAAGTCGAAGTCCAACTGCAACGCGCTGCTCCCGGTCTCTCCCGAGACGCTGGCGAAGGGCTACCTCGACCCTGCGACCCGCACCCTGGTCTGGGACCCCGAGCTGGGCTTCCCGGGTTGCATGACCGTGCGCGACACCGCCGAGGTCTACCTCGCCGACCTCGGTGCCGCTGCCCCAGATGCGGGCGTCGCAGGCCCCGACGCCGGCTCGGTGGCGCCCGACGCGGGGACCGCGGGCAAGACGGTGAAGGTCACCTACGCGGGGAACTCGACGGACGTCTCGCTCGACCAGTCCTCGGCAGTCGAGGTCGGCGGCGCCCAGGTGGACCGGCTCTCGGACGTCATCGCCCTCGCGGTTCCCGGCAAGACGGCCGACCAGCTCACCCTCACCGGCATCGTCGGGGCCGACGGCTTCAACCCGGCGGAGAAGGCGAGCTGCAAGGCCAACTTCCCCATCGAGGGCGCGAAGTTCGCGCAGGGCTACATCGACCGGACCACGCGCAAGGTGGTCTGGGACAGCGCGCTCTCGCTCCCAGGCTGCGTCTCGGTTTCCGACACCGCCGAGCTCCGGGTCGCGGACAGGTAGGCGATGCGCATCCTTTCCACAGTGGCTGGCGCGTGGCTGGCCCTGCTCTGTGCACCGCCGGCCTGGGCGCAAGAGGCTGCGTCCGCTCTCGTTGCCGGCGTCGCCCCCGTGCTCGATGCCAGTGTCGGGGTCCAAGCAGATCCGGTCGCCGATGCCGGGATCGGGACCGACGTTGGTGTCGATGCCGGAGTGGAGCCCGAGCAGCCCCGGTTCGAGTCGGTGGTGACCGCCGACCCCTACGACCCCTCGGGGAGCAGTGCCCGGCAGTTCCGACGCGCCGACCTGGACCGGTCCGGCGCGCGCTCGGTGGCCGAGGTGCTGGAGGCCACGCCCGCGGCGCACGCGAGCACGGGGACGCGCAACGAGCGCATCCTCACCCTGCGCGGCTTCGACCAGCGCCAGACGGCGGTGCTCGTGGACGGCGCCCCCGCCTTCGTCGCCTGCGACGGCCAGGTGGACCTGGGGATGATGCCGGTGGAGCTGGTGGAGCAGGTCACGCTCCACCGCGGGCCGGGGACGCTGGCGGTGGGGCCGAACGGGCTCGGACCCACGGTGAGCATCACCACCCGGCGGGCCGGCGAGGGCCCGCTGGTCCAGGGCCGGCTCGAGGGCGGCTGGCCCGGCGACTGGCGCGGCGCCCTGCTGCACGCCCAGCGCTTCGAGCGGGGCGGCTACACCGTCTTCCTCGGCGGCGAGCAGAGCCAGGGCTTTGCGCTGCCGCAGGGTTTCAAGCCCACGCCCCTCCAGCCCGCGGGCCAGCGGCTCAACTCCGACCGCGAGGCAGTCTTCGCGGGGGCGTCCGGGCGCCTCTCGGTGGGCGCCGAGCACGAGCTCGCGCTGGCGGCGACCTTCCTCGACGGCGAGAAGGGCATGCCTCCCAGCGCCCTCGACCCCACGCCGCGCTTCTGGCGCTTCAACGACTGGCGCGCGCTCACGCTCTCTTTGGGCCATTCGTACCGGGGCCGGGTCCAGGTCGAGGAGCTGGCCTACGCGCGCTTCTACGACAACCTGCTCGACGGCTACGACGACGCCACCTTCAGCACCCAGGACTCCGGCCGCGCCTTCCACACCTGGTACCACGACCGGACCTTCGGGCTGGTTCTGAGGCTCCTGGCGCCGCTGCCCGAGGTGCTGGGCGTGGCGAGCGATCTCCGGGTTTCGGCCAACGTGGGGTTCGACCGCCACAGCGACGCTCCCGACGCCTTCCAGCGGGTGCTGCTCACCGGGGCGCCGGAGCTGGCGCTGGCGTTCGGGGACCGGCTGGGCGCGACCCTGGCCTGCCAGGTGGACGCCGAGGTCCCGGTGGATCTCCCGGGCGAGTCCACGCAGGCGCCGGTGACGGCCGCTCCCCTGGTGGCCGCGCGATATGAGCCGCTGCCCGGGCTCGCCCTGGGCGCGACGGTGGCGCGGCGGCACCGCTTCCCCTCGCTGAAGGAGCGCTTCTCGCGCGGGTTCGGGACCTTCCTGCCCAACCCGCTGCTGCGGCCCGAGGCAGCCTGGCACTTCGACCTGGAGGCCTCGTGGCGGGCGACGCGCTGGCTCTCGGTGGACCTGAGCGGCTTCGACGCCGAGGTGGAGGACCTCATCGAGTCGCGCTACCTGGGTGGCGGGGTGAGCCAGCAGCAGAACGTCTCCCGCGCGCGGCTGGCGGGGGTGGAGCTGGCGGCGCGCCTGAAGCTGCTGCCCTGGTTGCGCGCGGAGGCGGGGTACGCCTACCTGCACGCGCGTCGCCTCGCCGCCGACGCCCCGCCGCTGGCCTACCGTCCGGAGCACAAGGGCAGGGTGGGCGTGGTGGTGGCGCCCTGGCGCTTCGTGGAGCTGTCCAGCTCGGTGCGCTACGTGGGGGCCCAGGCGTTCCAAGATCCGCAGTCGCTGGGGTGGGGCACGCTCACCGGCTACCTGGTCTGGGACGGACAGGTCGAGCTGCGTCCCTGGCCCGGCGGCGTGGTGTTCGCCCGCGCGACCAACCTGCTCGATGCCTCCTACCAGAGCCAGTACGGCTTCCCCGAGCCCGGCCGGCGGATCTCGGTGGGGGTGCGCCTGGCCTTCGACGGCCTGCCTTCCGACGACGCGAGGACCCCTTGACCGAGACCTGCTTCACCCTCTCCCCTGTCGGCTACGTGCGCTCCCCGTATCGCACGCACCCCGAGGTGCCCCTGCAAGGCGGGCCCGCCACCCTCGAGATCTCCCCGGGGTTCGTGGAGGCGCTCGACGGGCTGGAAGGCAGCTCGCACCTCATCGTGATGGGCTTCCTCCACCTGGCCGACCGCACCGCGCTCCGGGCGCGCCCCGTGAAAGTGGATCCGAACGGGCC
>CAZAIE010000972.1:0-3345 GCA_964485035.1 uncultured Myxococcaceae bacterium
ATCGGTGGGTACATCGACGGCAAGGGGTCGACCTTCGACGTCGTGGGGAGCTCGAGCTACGCCGGCGGGACCCTGGGGCGGGAGGTGGTGTACTACAGCACCTCCAGGAAGCACTGAGGCCGCGGTAGCATGCTCCTGCCGTGCGCCACCTCCTCCTGGCCAGCCTGTCCGCCTGTCTCCTCTGGGCCCTCCCGGCGCTCGCCGCCGCGCCGCGACGGCCCGTGGCGGAGCTGGCGAGCCTGGAGCGCCCCGCGGCGCTGGCCTCGTTCTTCGAGGCGGTCGCCCGCTGCGAGGCGCCGGGAGCCCGGGAGCGGGTGCGGGTGGTGCAGTTCGGCGACTCGCACACCGCGGCGGACGTCTTCACCTCCTCCGTGCGCGCGGCGCTGCAGGCCCGCTTCGGGGACGGCGGCCGGGGTTTCGTCTCGCTCGGCGTCCCGTTCCCGGGCTACCGGCCCTCCGGCGCGCGCCCGGGGATGACCGCCGAGTGGGGGCTCGATCGCGCTCCCCGGCTGAAGGGCGCCCGGCAGGGAGATGGACGCTACGGCCTCCTCGGCGTCGGGTTCGCGGCCTCCTCTCCCGGCGCGCGCGCTTGGGCGGAGCTGAGCGCGCCGGCTTCCACCCTGGAGCTCTCGTACCTGGCGCACCCGACCGGCGCGCCACTCGAGGTGGTGGTCGACGGCGTGACGCTGGGATGCATCCCCACGCGGGCGGCCACGCCCCAGAGCGCCTGGCAGACCATCGACGTCCCCGAGGGGCCGCACACCGTGGAGGTCCGCGTCCACGGGGAGGGCGAGGCCCGGGTCTTCGGCGTGTCGCTCGAGCGGGGCCCAGGGCTCATCTGGGAGTCCGCGGGGATCAGCGGAGCCCGCGCGTGGATGCCCCTGGAGTGGGACGAGGCGCACTTCGCCGAGCAGCTCGCCCACGCGGCCCCGGCGCTGGTGGTCCTGGCGTACGGCACCAACGAGGTGGGGGACCGCACGCCCATCGCCACCTACGAGCGCCAGTTCGCCGAGGTGCTGGGCCGGGTGGCGCGAGCGGCGCCCTCCTCGGCGTGCCTGGTGGTGGGCCCGCCCGACCGCGGGGTGCGCGCAGGCGAGGGCTGGGTCACCCCGTCGCGGCTCTTGGAGATCGTCGCCGCCCAGCGCCGTTCCGCCGAGGCCGCCGGGTGCGCCTTCTTCAGCCAGCTCGACGCGATGGGCGGCGAGGGGGCCATCGCCGCGTGGGCGCTGGAGGAGCCTCCCCGCGCCATGCGTGACCGCGTGCACTTGCACCGTGAGGGCTACACCCAGCTCGGCGCGGCGTTCGCGGCGGAGCTGTTGCGCAGCTACGGCGCCTGGCGTGAGCGGGCGGCGACGGCTCGATGAGGCGTGGGCTCCGTGGACTGCGCTGGGGACTCGCGGGGTGTGCCGCGGCCGCGGGCCTCGTCTTCGTCCTGCTCGGGATGCCCCGGACCGCCGGTGCGGCGCTGCTCGTCTTGGGCATCGCGCTGCCGGTGGGCGGGCGGCGGATCGCCGCGGTCCGCCTCGGGGCCTGGGTCGTGCTGGTGCTCGCGATCTCGTTCGGCTTCCGGGTGCCGTTCCGGGAGTTCGCCCGGCGCCACGACGGGCTCGCCATGCAGGTCCATCGCCACGGCAGCCAGGGCCTCTCCCTGCGCGATCGGGTCGGGGTCTACACCCTCAACCTGGCGATGGCTGTGGGCGGACTCGTCGCCGGGCTCCCCGAGGTCGCGCTGGAGGCGTGGCTCATGTCCTTCCGCGGGCCGCTCGAGCGCACCTTCGAGTCCGACTTCGCGATGCGGTCAGTGCTGGTGCGGGAAACGGTCGCCGGGTTCTTCGCGGCCTTGGCGGCAGAGCGCGGCGCGGAGGTGGCGCTCCCGGCGAGGCAGGTCGCGTGGCGCAGCTACGACCAGGACTCGCCACGGGTCTCGCTGGCGCTGAATGGCCCGCTGTGGCTTTCGGGACGCGCGGTGCGCGAAGGCGGGCGCTGGCGCCTGGACCTCGAGGGAGTCGTCGAGTGCCGCTACCCGCGCTCGTCCCGGCTCACACTCGCGCGGTTGGGCGGGGAGTCCATCGCGCTCGACGAGGGGCTCTTCTGGGCGCTGCAGGAGACGGGTTGGCTGCACCCGTTCACGGCGCGCTGGCGCTGGACCGTCCGCGAGGGCGACCCGCGGCTGAGGGACCCGCTCCCGGAGCTGTCCTGGCGCGAGCGGCTGCTCACCCCCGGCCGCAAGTGAGGGTCAGATGATCGCGTGGCGCTCGGCGAGCCGGCGCTCGAGGCGGGAGAGCAGGTCCACGAGCATCGGCCGCTTGAGGCGCCCCTCGGTGGCCTCGGCAATGCCTAGCATCTGCTCGGTGAGGAAGCGGGTGAGGAAGTGAAGTTGCTCGACGCCCATGCCCGGCGGCGTCACCGCGCGCCAGCGCTCGTTGCGCATGTAGTCGTCGATCTGCTCGAACTCCCGCTCCAGCTCCAGCCGGGCGAGCGAGAACGCCGCGGTCCACACCGCGTCGTCCGGGCGGGCGGAGTCCGAGGCCACCAGCGGGCCGAAGCGGGCCTGGTCGGCGGGGGTGGCCCAGGCCTCGACCTCGAGCGGCCACTTCGCGAGGTCCTGGGCGAGGAGCTTCGCCGCCTCCTCGAGGAAGTGCTCGGTGAGGGGGACGGGCTTGAGGTCGTAGAGGTGGTCCCAGCGTGAGCGCATGCTACTCCGACGGTACCAGGCGCGGCCGGGCCGGCTCGGGCTCGGCCTGCGGCTCGTTCGCGTCCCGAGGCTCCACCGCGCGGTAGCCCAGCGCCAGCTCTCGGCGGATGACGTCGTACACGCTGCGCCGGATGAGGAAGTCGCGGTGGCCGATGCCCGGCACCTCGACGTTGAACAGGTTGGGGCGCTGGGCCTCGAGGATGGCCGTGGGGAACGGGCTCGCCTTGTCCGCCTTGGAGTAGACGGACACGAAGCGGACGTGGGAGGGGAAGGCCCCCAGCTTGAGCCGCCGGATGAAGGGGCTCATGGGGGTCATCTGCCACACGCTCTTGGAGACCATCCCGAAGGCCATCACCCCGGCGTAGGCGGTGGGGGTCCCGTGGTGCGGCGTGCCCAGGGTGATGAGGGTGCAGACGCGCTTGTCGCCGCCCAGCCGCTTCACGTAGTAGCGGCCGATGAGCCCGCCCTTCGAGTACGCGACGATCGACAGCGGCCCCATCTCCGGGTGGCGGGCGTAGAGCTGCTCGACCTTGTCGCGGACCTTCTCGGCGCTGGCGTCGATGCCGGAGGTGTTGAAGACGTCGAGCAGCCCGCCCAGGTTGAGCGAGAAGACGCAGTACCCGTCGTGGTGCAGCCGCGTCTCCAGTACC
>CAZAIE010000973.1:0-3343 GCA_964485035.1 uncultured Myxococcaceae bacterium
CGACGCGCTGGCGAAGGATCCCGACGCGGGGCGCCTCTTCGCCGGCTGGGCCCGGGGCTTCGGTGTCTCGAAGCAGCACCACGCGCACGCCTGGCGCCTGCTGCACACGGCCTATCGCGCCCCCGTGGCCCTGGGCGACGGCGGGCTGCTGGCCGGGCTGGCCGCGGCGCCGCGGCTGTTGCGGGAGATGGACTTCCTCTTCCCCATCCCCGAGGCCTCGCACCCGCGGCTCGGCGCGGCGCTCGCGCAGCGTGGCCCACCGCGCCTGCGCGTGGAGCGCGGGTTCGTGGTGGGCTTCGTGGACCTGCTCTTCGAGCACCAGGGCCGCACCTACTTCGCGGACTGGAAGAGCAACTGCCTTGGCTCCTTCGACCAGGAGCACGTGGACGCCGAGGTGGAGGCGGACTACGCGCTGCAGGGGCGGCTCTACACCCTGGCGATGGTGAAGCTCCTGGGGATCCGCGACGAGGTTTCGTACCAGCGCCGGTTCGGCGGCTATCTCTTCCTCTTCCTGCGCGGGCTGCGCACCGAGGGCGCGGGACGCGAGGGCATCCACTTCCGCAGGCCGTCCTTCCGCGAGGTGCTCGCCTGGGAGGAGGAGCTGCTGCGCACCGACTTCGGGAAGGAGGCCTCCCCGTGAGGTCCCATCGCCTGACCCCGCGAGGGTCCGCCGCCGAGGGCTTCCTCGCCGCGCGCGGACTGCCGCTCGTCCCTTCCGCGGCCAACCCCCGACTGCCCGAGCCGCTCGCCCCGGCGGTGGCCGGCTACGACGTCGACGACGGGCTGCTCTGGGAGGTGTGGGAGTTGTTGCGTTGCGCCCCCGAGATGGATCCGCCCCGCCAGCGCGCGGCGGCGTTCCTGCTTGCGGCGGTCCTCCTCGGCGCGCGGCGGGGGAGCACCCGGCTCCCCCTCGAGCCGCCCGCCGTCCTGGAGGGCCTCTTGGGCTACCTGGGCGCCGACAAGGGCGACCGGGTCGCGGTGCGCGCTCTCCTCTCGGTCGATCCCAAGGCGCGCGGAGCCGCCGGGCCGCTCCTGGGCGGGCCCGGGGAGTTCAAGCCGCTGGTGCTCGACCGCGGCTGCGTCTACCTGCAGCGGCTCTGGGAGTTCGAGCGGCGCCTCGCGGAGCTGCTGGAGCGCCGGCTGCGCCTCGAGCCCGGCCCCCTGGACGCGATCCCTGCGGCCCTGGCCGACCTCCGCGCCCGTCCGGCGCACGCGGGCGGCGTGGCGCTGTCGCTCTCGGGCGAGCAGGAGCGCGCGGTGGTCGCCGCGCTGCACCTCCCCCTCACGGTGGTGACCGGTGGCCCCGGCACCGGCAAGACGTCGATCGTCGTCAGCGTGCTGCGCGCGCTGCTGCGGCTGGGCGTCCCGGTCGAGTCCATCGCCCTGGCCGCGCCTACCGGGAAGGCCGCGAACCGGATGGAGCAGTCGATCAAGCAGGCCCTCGCTTCGGTACAGCCGCTGGAGGAGCCCGACTCGACGCTCTTGCAGCGCTGCCCTGCGCCGCGGACCCTGCACCGCCTGCTGGGCTACTCGCCTTCGCACGACCGCTTCCGCCACCACGAGAACAACCCGCTTGCCGAGCGGGTGATCATCCTCGACGAGTCGTCGATGGTGGACCTGTTCCTCATGGACCGGCTGGTGCGCGCGGTGGACCCGTCGCGCTCGCGCCTGGTGCTGCTGGGCGACGCGGACCAGCTGCCCTCGGTCGAGGCTGGCGCCGTCTTCCGCGACCTGGTCGCGCCGGTCGGGGCTGCGGCCCCCAAGCCCTGGGACGCGGTCGTCCACGCGCCGCTGCCGCCACCCGGACCCGCGGCTCCCGAGGACCCCCGCGCCGCGTGCACGGTGCGGCTTTCGCGCAGCTACCGACAGGACGAGCGGGCCACGGAGGGCCGCCAGATCCTCGAGGTCGCCGAGGCGCTGCGGGACGGCAGGGTGGAGGAGCTGTTCGCCTCGCTCCCGAGGCGCGATGCGCCCGCGGACGTCGCCTTCCAGGGCGTGGAGTGGGTGCCTTCGGCCTCGGCTGCCGACCGCGAGGCGCTGCTCGACAGGTGGTTCGACGCGCGCGTCCGCTCGCTCCCCGGCCTGGACGGCCTGCTCGCGGAGACCTGGATCCTGGGAGAGGCCGGCGAGCTTCCACCGGAGCAGCGGCCCAGGCTCGAGGAGTTGGTGCGGCACTTCGAGCGCTCTCGGGTGCTGTGCGTCACCCGCGGCGACGCGCGGCCCACCGGCGCGGCCGCGGTCAACGACGCGCTGCGGTCCCGCTGGCACCTCTCGCGCGGCATCCCCGCCGATGCCGCCGGTCCGCGCTTCGCCCTGGGCGAGCCGGTGATGGCCGAGCGCAACGACTACGAGCGCGGACTCTTCAACGGCGACCAGGGCCTGGTGCTCCGCGTGCGCGGACCGAACGGAGCCGGCACTCGCGCCGTCTTCTCGCGCCGCGAGGGGCTGGTCGCGCACCCTGCGGACGCCGAGAGCGGCCTCTCGCGGTGCTTCGCCATGACCGTGCACAAGGCCCAGGGCTCCGAGTACGACGCGGTGCTGCTGGTGCTCCCCGACGAGCGTCTCCCCATCCTCACCCGCGAGGTGCTCTACACGGCGGTCACCCGCGCGCGCCGCTCGGTGGTCATCGTCGGACCGCGCGAGGTGCTCGCCGCGGGCGTGGCGACGCCCCTGGTCCGGCACTCCGGCGTGGGCGAGCGCCTGCTCCCCCAGGCGGTGCCGCGCACGACTCGGGCGCGGCGCGCACGCGGCTGACCTCCACCGGGCGTGTGCGGATCCGCACGACCGGTCTGGGGGGCGTCCTTGTCAGCGGGGGAGCCCGCCGCTACAAGCGCTGCTTCCTGCCGATGCCGCGTGGGCCGCGCGGAGGTCGGGACGAGAGAGGGTGCGGCGATGCGCATCGTGCTTGCGGCCGCGGGCTCGCGGGGCAACGTCCAGCCGGTGATGGAGATCGCCGCCGGGCTCTCGGCGCGCGGCCACGAGGTCCGGCTCCTGGTTCCCCGCCTCTTCGAGGCCGAGCTCACCGCGCGGGGGCTGCAGGGCAGCTTCCTCTCGACCGACGCCGCCCGGCAGATGCACCTCCCCGAGGACGGGCTGCGCTCGGCGCAGCAGGCGCTCTGGGGTGCCCGCCGCGCGATGCTGGAGGAGTTCGACGCGCTGCTCCCCGTGAGCGCCGGCGCCGACGCGCTGGTGACCACCGCGAGCGAGCTGGGTGCGACCACCGTCGCCGAGTACCGCGGGATCCCCCACTTCCGGCTCGGGTTCGTGCCCTTCCTGGCTGGTGACCAGCCGCCGCCGCTCCAACCGCTGCAGGGCCTGCCCGCGGCCGCGAACCGGCTGCTCT
>CAZAIE010000974.1:0-3342 GCA_964485035.1 uncultured Myxococcaceae bacterium
GGTTTGCACTGCAACTATCGAATCCGTCGGGGGCGGTCAACCTCTAGTTGCGCGCGGGATGGGGTACGGGGTCTCCCAGGCTTGGCAGGTGGGTGCACCCGGCTCTAGCTTGCCCCCCGCCGCGCGACGGCTGCGGCAGGGAGGTTGAGTGCGGTACCTCGACGACGTGCGCAGGTGGATGGCCCCGGTGACCACCGTCCCGGCTCAGGGGGTGCGGGAGCTGGTGGAGCGGCTGAACCTGCGGCACGTCTGGCGCTGGTTGGGTCTCGCCGGGGTGGTGGGGCTGGTGGTGGGGGTGGCCGCCATCGCCTTCAACTGGCTCACCGACCGGGCTACCTCCCTGTTCTGGGGCTCGATCGTCGGGTGGATCCCGCAGAGCGCCGGCGGAGAGCCGACCGAGGCAGCGCGGGGAGACGAGCCCTGGCTCGCCGGCCTGGTCCTCGCGCCGATGCTCGGGGGGCTGGCGAGCGCCTTCGTCGCGCAGCGCTTCGCCCCGGGCGCCAAGGGCCATGGCACCGACGGCGCCATCCGCGCCTACCACCGGCAGCGCGGCGAGATCCCCACCAGGGTGCCGTTCGTGAAGATGATCGCCTCGGCGCTCACGCTGGGGTCGGGCGGCAGCGCCGGCCGCGAGGGGCCGATCATGCAGATTGGCGCGGGGCTGGGGAGCGCGCTGGGCGGGCTCTTGAAGCTGGGCCCCCAGGAGCGCCGCATCCTCCTCGCCGCGGGGATGGCGGCGGGCATCGGCGCCGTCTTCCGCGCGCCGCTCGCCGGGGCGATCTTCGCGGCCGAGGTGCTCTACAGCGGGCCGGACATCGAGTCCGACGTCCTCATCCCGGCGCTGCTCGCGTCCATCGTCTCGTACTCGCTCTACTGCTCGGTGAACGGCTTCGGCCACCTCTTCACCGGCACCACCGGCTTCGCCTTCACCGCCCCCACCGCGCTTCCTGCGTACGCCCTGCTGGGCCTGGTCTGCGGCGCGGGCGCCATCACCTTCGTCCGGGTGCTGGAGGTGACCGAGGCCGCGTTCAAGCGGGTCCGCCTCAGCCCCTACCTGCTCCCGGCGCTCGGGGCGGGCCTCACCGGGGCGCTGGGCGCCGCGGCCTGGCTCGCCACCGGCGACCTCGACGCGCTGGGGGTGATGGGCTCGGGCTACGGGACCCTCCAGCACGCGGTGGGGGCGGGCTCGAGTACGGTCGGGCCGTCGCTGCTGCTCCTGGCGGTGGTGGCGTTCGGCAAGATGGTGACCACCGGCCTCACGGTCGGCTCGGGCGGCAGCGGAGGGCTCTTCGGCCCTTCGATGGTCATCGGGGGCTGCCTGGGTGGCCTCGTCGGCGGCGTGCTCCACCTGCTGTTCCCCGGCGTCGTCCCGGAGGTGGGGCCCTTCACCATCGTGGGCATGGCGGGCTTCTTCGCCGGGGCAGCGAACGCGCCCATCGCCACCCTGCTCATCGTCGGGGACCTCACCGGGAACTACTCGCTGTTCCTGCCCGCGATGCTGGCGGTGGGCATCTCCTTCATCGTCTCCCGCCGCTGGAGCCTCTTCCGCGAGCAGGTGCCCACCCGCGCCGACTCCCCGGCGCACAGCGGGGAGTTCGAGCGGGACGCGCTGGTCGGCCTGCGGGTCGGGGACGTCGTGGACCCGGGCCGGCCCGTGGTCACGCTCACCCCGGACGCGCCGCTGCGCCGCATCGTGGACCTGGTCGCCTCTTCGAGCGCGCAGCAGTACTTCCCCGTGGTGGACGCCGAGGGGCGGGTCTGTGCCGGCTTCGGGGTGCAGGCGCTGCGCCAGGTGCTGGCCGACGAGGACCTGGTGGCCGACCTGGTGGTGGCGCAGGACCTGGCCGAGGCGCCCGTCCTGGGCCTGCGAGCCGAGGACGAGCTGCACGAGGTGGTGGGGCTCTTCGGGCTCCGTGACGCCGCGGAGCTGCCGGTCCTGGACGCCGAGCGCAGGCTGCTGGGGCTGCTCTCCCGGCGCGACCTCCTGATCGCCTACGCGCGCAAACGCAGCTGACCGCCGCGGGGGCCCGGTGACCGGCCGCGGGAAGGTGCGCTAGCGTGTCGGCTCGTTCTTCGGGCACCTGCACAACTGCAAGGAGGGGTCATGGACGGTCCCATCGTCGTCGGCTCGCGCATCCGGGACGTGGCGGTCTTTCGCAGCGGGGCGGTGGTGACGCGGGTGGCGCCCATCGCCGACTCCGGGTGGCCCGAGGAGGTCGCGGTCTCCGGGCTGCCGCTCTCGCTCGAGGACGGCAGCGTGCGGGTGCGGCTGGAGGGCGACGACGCGCGGGTGGGCCTGCCCCAGCCCAGCGACGTCCGCGTGGAGTGGTTCGTCCCGCCGCTGGGCGAGCCGGTTGAGGCGCCGTCCGAGGTGGAGCTGCGCGACGCCGCGGTCCAAGTGCAGCGCCTGGAGGCGAGGTTGGCCGGGGTCGCCGAGGAGATCGCCAATCTGGACCGCTTGGCGCTGGGGCTGCCCGAGCGCATCGAGCGGGAGGCCCCCCGTGCGCCCGCTGCCTCCGCGTTCTTCGGGGTGTGCGGGTGGGTCGAGCGCGCGCGCCTCGCGCGGGCCTCGCTGGAGGCGGAGCTGCGCGTGAAGCTGCGTGACGCCCAGGAGGCCAAGGCCCGGCTCGAGCGCCGCGTCGCCGAGGCGCGGGCCGAGCGCGGGGTCGACGAGCAGCGGGTGTGCAAGCGGGTGGTGGTGCGGCTGCGCGGCGGGGGCCAGCCTGGCCTCGCCCGCCTCGTCCTCGAGTACCGGGTCCCCGGCGCGTGCTGGCGCCCCAGCTACGTGGTCCGCGTCGCCCGCGACGGGAAGAAGGCGCGCATCGCCGTGCGCGCCCTGGTCGCCCAGCAGAGCGGCGAGCCCTGGGAGGACGTGGCGCTCACCCTCTCCACCGCCGACCTGCAGCGGCGCATCGAGCTGCCGGTGCTCAAGTCCCAGCGCATCGGGCGCAGGCAGGCGGAGGCTGGCCCGCGCGCCTGGCGTGACCCGCCCACGGGCGCCGAGACGCTCTTCGAGAGCCTCGACGCCGCGCTCGCGGCCCGCCTGGGCGCCGTGGCCCCGCCGAAGCCACAGCCGGCGCTCATCGCCCCGCCCGAGCCCGTCCCCCTGCCCGACGTGGACGAGGACGAGTCCGACGCGCCGATGCTCGAGTGCGCCGCGGCGCCCTGCGACGACGGGATGGCGCTGCCTCCTCCTGGCGCCCCCATGCCCTCGGCGGCGCCCATGGCTCCCCCCCGCATGGCGAGCGTGACCCGGGCCGGCTCCATCGCTCCGCAGGCGAAGGTCTCCAGGGCCCCGTCGCGCAGGCGCGAGATGGCCAAGGAGGAGGAGGTCTCCAAGAA
>CAZAIE010000975.1:0-3338 GCA_964485035.1 uncultured Myxococcaceae bacterium
GAGTGCTTGTGGTGCGAGGTGGGGGAGACGAACAGGCCGATGTCGTGGAGCAGCGCGCCCACGCGGAGCAGGCGCCGCTCCGTCCGCCCCAGCCCGTGCTCCGACCCCAGCGCGTCGAAGAGGGCGCAGGCGAGGTCTGCGACGTGGTGCGCGTGGGCCTCGCCGAACTGGAACTTGCGGCCCAGGTTCTCGGCCGACGCGTAGATCTGCGCGTCGAGCTCGGTCTGCTGCTGGCCGGTGTGCTCGGCGGCGAGGTCCAGGAGCAGCCCGTCGCGCAGCGAGACCGCGGGGACGAAGACCACCTGCGCGGGCGTGCGCTTGAGCAGCTCGGCGTAGGTGAGCAGCCCCGGGGGCAGCGACTCGCACTCCTCGAAGGGCAGGCCGAAGCGCTGGCAGAGCTGCTCCGGGGTGAGGGCGGCGAGGGTCCGCGCCAGCCGCAAAAAGTCGTTGCGGGCGACCTCGCGGATGCGGCCCCCCTGCGCGCCGGCGAGGCGGTCGGCGGCGAAGCGGGCGTCCCCGCCCAGCAGCACCAGGTGCTCCGTCTCGCCCAGCGGGAAGCCGCACTCGATGTCGTCGAGCGAGGCGCCCACGTAGCGCTTCATCAGGTCCAGCGCCGCGGCCCCGGTCCGCCGCTCGCTGGCGGCGGCGTTGGCCAGCCGCAGCGTGCCCAGCGAGAAGGAGCTGGCGTTCACCACCTCCGCCGCGCGCAGCAGCGCGAGGTCCATGTGGCCCGCGCCCTGCTCCACGATGAGCGCGTCCTCGTGCTCGCGCCGCCCCTCGGCGCGGAAGGCGTCCCGCACCGCGGCGTAGAGCAGCCGGTCCTCCTCGGGGCCGGAGATGACCTCCACCTCCAGCCCGGTGGACATGAACACCCGCTCGACGAAGAGCTCCTGGTTGGCCGCCTCGCGCACCGCGCTGGTGGCCACTGCGCGCAGCAGGCGGACCCCGTACGGCTTCAGGATCTCCTGGAAGCCGCGGAGGATCTCGATGACCAGGTTGATGGTCCGCCGCTCGATGCGCCCCTTGCCGAAGCTGTCGCGGCCCAGCGGCACCGAGCGGCGCAGGCTCTCGAGCACCGTCGTCCCCGCGGGACCCACCTCGGCGACCTCCATGCGCAGCGCGCTGGAGCCCACGTCGATGACCGCCACGGGCTCGCGGCCCGTGGCCGAGGCAGGAGCTGGGGGCTTGGCCGCGACCATGTTCAGTCGTCGCCCAGGCAGGTCTCGACCAGCCGCGCCGAGACCAGCCAAGGGTGGTCCCGCGGGACCACCTTCTTGAAGCCGGCGACGCGCTCGAGCCCCACCGGCTCGCAGCGGTCGCCCTTCACCGCCACCATCGCGTTGGTGACCCCGTCGGCGAGCAGCTCGGCGGCGCGGGTGCCCAGGCGCGTGCACAGCAGGCGGTCGGCGGGGGTGGGGATGCCGCCGCGCTGGACGTGGCCCAGCGAGGTGACCCGCGCCTCGGTCCCGGTGAGCTGCTGGAGCTGCCGCGCGAGGCGGCTCGCCATCGGCTCCTGGACCAGATGCAGGCTGGGCCCTTCCTCGCTTGAGGGCGCCATCGGCACCACCCCGGCCGCGGGGTCGCCGTCATAGTCCTCCCCGTGCTCCTTCTTGTCCTTCTTCTTCTCCTTGTCCTTCTTCTTGTCCTTGCCCGCCTCACGCAGCTTCTGCTCCGCGGCGGCCTCCTGCAGGGAGCGCGCGCCCTCGGCGACCACGATGATGGAGAAGCGCTTGCCGTGCCGGCGCCGCTCGAAGAGGTGCTCGGCCACCTTGTCCAGGTCGTAGGGGATCTCCGGGATGAGCACCACGTCGGCCCCGCCGGCGATGCCCGCGCCCAGGGCGAGCCAGCCCGCGTTGTGGCCCATCACCTCGCAGACGATGAGGCGGTTGTGGCTGGTGGCGGTGGTGTGCAGCCGGTCGATGGCCTCGGTGGCGATGACCATCGCGGTGTCGAAGCCGAAGGAGGTGTCGGTCTCGGCCACGTCGTTGTCGATGGTCTTGGGCAGGGTGAGCACGTCAAGCCCGGCCTCCTGCAGGGCCGTGGCGTTCTTCTGCGTCCCGCCGCCCCCGAGGCAGACGAGGGTGTCGATGCCCATCCGGTGGGCGTTCTCCACGGCGGTGGCGGTCATGTCCATGACCCGGTCGCCCATCTGCATCTTGTGCGGCTTGTCGCGGCTGGTGCCGAGGATGGTGCCGCCGTGGGTGAGGATGCCGCTCACCGCCTGGCCGTCGAGGGCGAGCGTCCGGTTCTCCACCAGGCCGCGGAAGCCGTCGTACACCCCGAGCACCTTCATCCCGTACTCGGAGAGCGCGGCCTTGGCGACGCCGCGGATGGCCGCGTTGAGCCCCGGGCAGTCGCCGCCCGCAGTGAGGATGCCGACGCAGCGGTTCTTGGTCTTCTTCTTGGACATGACGGCTCCGCGGTGAAAGCGGGAGGTGGGGGCCGCCCCGCCCGTGCGCGCGGGGGCGGCCCGATGGTGCGGGGGAACGCCGGGGCTCAGCCCTCGCGCAGCTTCTTGTAGGCGTTGATGAGCCCGTTGGTGGACGCGTCGTGGGTGCCCACCGGCGAGGCCGAGGCCAGCTCGGGGAGGATGCGGTTCGCGAGCTGCTTGCCCAGCTCCACGCCCCACTGGTCGAAGCTGAAGACGTTCCAGACCACGCCCTGGACGAAGATCTTGTGCTCGTACATGGCGATGAGCGCGCCCAGCGTGTGCGGGGTGAGCTTGCGGAAGAGGATGGAGTTGGTGGGCTGGTTGCCCAGGAACGTCTTGTGCGGCAGGAGCGCCGCGACCTTCTCCGCTGGCAGCCCCGCCGACTCCAGCTCGTGGCGCGCCTCCGAGGCGGTCTTGCCGCGCATCAGCGCCTCGGTCTGGGCGAAGTAGTTCGCCAGGAGCTTGGGGTGGTGGTCGGAGACCGGGTTGTGCGACTGCGCCGCGGCGATGAAGTCCGAGGGGATGAGCCGCGTGCCCTGGTGGATGAGCTGGTAGAAGGCGTGCTGCCCGTTGGTGCCGGGCTCGCCCCAGATGATGGGCCCGGTGGTGTAGTCCACCGAGTAGCCCTGCTTGTCCACGCTCTTGCCGTTGCTCTCCATGTCGCCCTGCTGCAGGTACGCGGCGAGGCGGTGCAGGTACTGGTCGTAGGGCAGCACCGCATGGCTCTCGGCGCCGAAGAAGTTCGAGTACCAGACGCCCAGCAGGCCGAGGATGACCGGCACGTTCTTGTCGAAGGGCGTGTTGCGGAAGTGCTCGTCCATGGCGTACGCGCCGCCGAGCAGCTCCTCGAACTTCTCCATCCCCACGTAGCAGGCGATGGGCAGGCCGATGGCGCTCCACAGCGAGT
>CAZAIE010000976.1:0-3336 GCA_964485035.1 uncultured Myxococcaceae bacterium
GGCACGAGCCTCGCCGCGTCGAGCGGACCCTGGCGCCGCAGGTACGCCGCGAGGTCCTCGCCCTCGAGGAACTCGGTCGCCCAGAAGAGCCGCCCGTCCGGCAGCCGCCCGGCGTCGAGCGCCCGCAGGAGGTTTGGGTGGGTGAACCCCCGGCTCAGCTTCACCTCGTCGAGGAAGCGCCCCACCGTCTGCGGGTCGGTGGTGAGCTCCGGCCGCAGGACCTTGAGCACCACCGGGGCCGTCTGGGCGGGGGTCGTGGCCAGGAGGATCTCCGCCATCGCCCCATCGGAGAGCTTCCGTACGATCTGGTATTGCGTCGTCAATTCCATGAGGGCGGCCGGATTAGCAATTTCCGCACCGTCAAACCCCGCTTGAAATCTCAAGGCCTTGGCGACCGCCCCATCTGGGAATCGGGGCCCTGGACCCAACGGTTGGGCTGGGGCCCCGGTCCACAGCGCTGCTGGAGCGGGCACGAGCCGCACCCGGTCGCGCACCCCGACGACCGGGCGGCGAGCGAAGCCGTGCGGGCGACGCGGCGCAGCTTCACGCCGGCCCAGGCCACCGCCCCCAGCACGATCACCACGGTCACGAGCAGCTCCATGGACCACCTCAGGACAAGAGCCGACCCACCTGGAAGACGAGCAGGGACAGCAGGTAGGCGATGCCCGTGAGCCCACCGAGTTGCAAGAGCGCCCAGCGCCACTTCCCGGACTCGCGCCGGGTCACCGCGAAGGTGGCCACGCAGGGAGTGGCGACCAGGAGGAAGAGCATCATGCTCACCCCCACCAGCGTCGAGTACTCCCGGGCGAGCACCCCGCGCAGGCTGTCGGAGCCGCCCTCCGCGGCGTCGGAGATGGAGTAGACGATGCCCAGCTGCGCGACGAAGACCTCCTTGGCCGCGAACGCGCCGATCATCGCGGTGACGATCTTCCAGTCGAAGCCCAGGGGCGCGAAGGCCGGCTCCAGGGCGCGGCCGAGCTGCCCCGCCGCGGAGGCGCGCAGGTCCTCGTTGGCCCGGCGCGCGGCCAGCTGCCCCTGGGTGATCGCACCGGGCGCAGGCGGCGCGTCGTCGGCCACCAGCGCAAGCCTGCCTGCGGCCAGCTCCCGGTCCACCTCGTACGCCTGGACCTTGGGGTAGGAGGTGGCGACCCACAAGAGGATGGAGAGGGCGAGGATGGTGGTCCCGGCCTTGCGCAGGTACAGCACCGCCCGCTCCACCATCTTCATCGCCACGCTGCGCGCGGTCGGCAGGCGGTAGGGGGGCAGCTCCATCACGAAGGGCGCGTCGTCGCCGCGCAGGACCGTCTTGCGCAAGAGCAGCGCGAGCAGGAGCGCGAGCAGGACGCCGGTGGCGTACACCGTCCACAGCACCGGGGCCCGCCACCCCGGCGAGAAGAACGCGGGGATGAGCAGGGTCCAGATGGGCAACCGCGCGCCGCAGGACATGAGCGGCAGCACCAGCATGGTCACCAGCCGGTCGCGCTCGTTCTCCAGGGTGCGCGTGGCCATGATGCCCGGGACGGTGCAGCCGAACCCGGTGAGCATGGGGATGAAGCTCTTCCCGTGCAGCCCGAAGCGGTGCATCACCCGGTCGGTGAGGAACGCCGCGCGGGCCATGTACCCGGTGTCCTCCAAAAACGCGAGACCCAGGAAGAGCAGCACGATGTGCGGCAGGAAGACCACCACGCCGCCCACCCCGCCGATGATGCCGTCCACCAGCAACGACCGCAGCGGGGACCCCGAGCCGGTCGGCCAAAGCCCGGACACCGCCTCGGACAGCAGCCGCACCAGGTGCTCGATGCCCTGCATCGGCAGCTCGCCCACGGTGAAGGTGAGCCAGAAGATGGCGTACATCACCACCCCGAAGATGGGCAGGCCCAAGAGCGGGTGCACCACCACCGCGTCGATGCGGTCGGAGGCCTGGCGCGCCTCGCTGGCAGAGGTGAAGGTGCGCACCTCCCGGAGCAGCCCGTCCACGAACCCGAAGTAGCGCTCGGTGACGAACACCTGGACGTCCTGGCCGCTCTCGGTCTCGAGCCGCTTGCGCTGCCGTTCGGCGACGCTCACCGCGGAGCGCCCCCCGGCCAGCGCGCCCAGCTCGCGGGTGTACTCGGGGTCGCCCACCAGGAGGCGAGCGGCCATCCAGTCCGAGGTGTAGGCCCGACTGGGGTGGTCGGGGAGCTCCGCGCGGATCGCCGCCAGTGCGCGCTCGAGCTCCTCTCCCAGCACCAGCCGGTGGCGCACCGAGGGCCGCTCGGCCGCCCGCAGCACCGCCTGCTTCAGGGCCTCCACGCCCTCGGCGCGGTGGCCCACGGTCTCCACCACCGGGAAGCCCAGCAGCCTCTCCATCTGCACGAGGTCGATGTGCTGGCCGGCGGCGCGGGCCTCGTCGGCCATGTTGAGACACAGCACGGGGTTGGCGCCGGTCTGCAGGATCTGCGCGAGCAGGACCAGGTTGCGCGAGAGCTGGGTCGAGTCCGCGACCACCACCACCACGTCCACCTGGCCAGTCAGCTCCGCCTGTGCGACACGCTCCTCGGGGGTGAAGGAGTTGAGGCTGTAGGTGCCGGGGAGGTCCACCACCTCCGCGGCACGCCCGCCCAGGCTGCAGCGACCGGCGCGCCGCTCCACGGTGACGCCCGGGTAGTTGGCCACGTGCTGGTGTGCGCCGGTGAGGGCGTTGAAGAGGCTGGTCTTCCCGCAGTTGGGGTTGCCAGCGAGGGCCACGCGGAGCCGTGCGGGCTCCGGTTCGACCACGTCCTTGGTGTGTTCGAGCATGTTGGTTCCAGACCGTCGGGGTCAGCGCCCCCCTGCCTCCGAAGCGCGGATCCGGATGGTCTTGGCCTCGCTCCGGCGCAGCGCGAGGCGGGCGCCGTGGCAGCGGATCCACAGCGGGTCGCCGCCCAGCCCGACGCGCTCCAACTCCACCGGGGTGTTGGGGAGGATGCCCATGTCCAGGAGCCGCTGGCGCAGCGCGCCCTGGGCGCCGACGTGGGTCACCACCGCGTCCTGGCCCGGCTTCAGGTCGGCCAGGCTGCGCGTGGGCACCTCGGCGCGGGCGCAGATGGAGCAGCTCGGGGCGGTCTTCTGCTCCCGGCCGGGCTTCTCGGCGCCGGGCACGGGCTGGCAGCCGCGGAAGCTCTCGATGACCGAGGGGCAGCCCCCCAGGAACTCGAAGAAGCGCGCGAGCCGGTCCATGGCGTCGTGGAGCAGGCGCGGATCCTCGCGGTGGCTCGGGGTCCAGGCCTCGCGCGGCTCGAATCCGGCCCTGCGCACGAGGCGCGCGAGCGTGCGGCGGCTGAAGAGCGAGAGGTGTTCGAAGGTCACCCCATAGCT
>CAZAIE010000977.1:0-3327 GCA_964485035.1 uncultured Myxococcaceae bacterium
GTCCTGGTGCGGGCGCGCTACCCGCTGCTGTACCTCGTGACCTGGGAGGAGCAGCGGCTGGACGCCATCCTCTCGGAGCTGGCGCAGCGGCACGGCAAGGCGCTGTACCAGTGGTCCATCACCAAGGGCCTGCGGCGGATGGCCGGCCGCGCGACCGCGCCGCTGCCGGACTCCAAGGGCCCGGGCGAGGCGCTCTTCGCGGTGGAGAAGCTCACCGAGCCGGCGGTGGTGGTGCTGAAGGACTTCCACGCCTACCTCGACGACCCCGGCGTGGTGCGGGCGCTGCGCGAACTCGCCCACCACCTGAAGAGCACCTACACCACGGTGGTCATCCTGGCGCCGACGCTGACCATCCCTCCGGAGCTGGAGAAGGAGGTCACCGTCCTCGACGTGCCGCTGCCGACGTTCCGCGACCTGCTCCAGCTGCTCAAGGACATCGTGGCCGTGGTGCGGCAGGGCAACACCGCCACCGTGGACCTGCGCAAGGACCAGGCCGAGCACCTCATCAAGGCGGCGCTGGGGCTGACGCTCTCCGAGGCCGAGAACGCCTTCGCCAAGGCCATCGCCACCGACGGGCGCCTCGACGCCGCGGACGTGCACCTGGTGCTGGAGGAGAAGCGGCAGGTCATCCGCAAGAGCGGGCTGCTCGAGTACTACCCGGCGGACGAGGAGCTGAAGAACATCGGCGGGCTCGAGAACCTGAAGCGCTGGCTGCAGCGCCGGGCCAATGCCTTCGGGGATGCGGCGCGCAAGTTCGGGCTGCCGGAGCCCAAGGGCGTGCTGCTGCTGGGCGTGCAGGGCTGCGGCAAGAGCCTCACCGCCAAGGCCATCGCCTCGCAGTGGCACCTGCCGCTGCTCCGGCTGGACATGGGGCGCATCTTCAGCGGCTTCATCGGCTCGTCGGAGGAGAACCTGCGCAAGGCCATCCGCGTGGCCGAGAGCGTGGCCCCGGTGGTGATGTGGGTCGACGAGATCGAGAAGGGGATGGCCGGCCTGGGGAACTCGGGGGCCTCCGACGCGGGCGTCTCGGCGCGCGTCTTCGGCACCTTCCTCACCTGGCTGCAGGAGAAGACCGCGCCGGTGTTCGTGGTGGCCACCGCCAACAAGATCGAGTCGCTGCCGCCCGAGCTGATCCGCAAGGGGCGCTTCGACGAGATCTTCTTCGTGGACCTGCCCTCGGCCGAGGAGCGCCGGGAGATCCTCGAGATCCACCTGCGCAAGCGCGGGCGCGACCCGGCGGGCTTCTCGACCACGGAGCTGGCGGTGCAGGCCGAGGCGTTCTCGGGCGCGGAGCTGGAGCAGGCGGTGATCAGCGGGCTCTACGACGCCTTCGCCGAGGGGACGGAGCTGACGCAGGCCCACGTGATCCGCGCGATCCAGGAGACGTTCCCGCTGGCCACGACGATGGGCCACGAGATCGCCCGGCTGCGCGAGTGGGCGCACTCCCGCACCCGCCCGGCGTCGAGCGTGCCCATCGCGCCCGACCGGGAGGCGTGATGGCCGAGGACCGCTTCTCGCGCTTCAAGAATTTGGAGAAGGAGCGCACGAGCGAGCCTGCGGCGCCGTCGGCGGCGTCCAGCGGTCGCTTCCAGGCGCTGGGGCCAGGGCAGGGCAGCGCACCGGAGCAGCCGCCGGAGGCCGCCCCGTCGCCGGTGACCGTGGAGCGCTTCACGGCGGCGCCTCCTGCAACCCCGGCCGCGCCGCGCTCCCTCGCCGAGGCCCAGCAGGCCTTCACCACCGACTCCGGCCTCGAGCTGGCCGAGTCCCGGCCTGGAGACCAGCCCTTCATCCGCTGCTGTCGCTGCGAGCGCGACAACCACTCGCTGGCGGTGACCTGTGTCTGCGGGGCGAGCCTGAACACCCTGGAGCAGTCGGCCTACAACGAGCGGCTCTGGCGGGAGCTGCAGGAGAAGGCCGCCGCGCCGCTGCCCAGCCACGAGCCCCTCCCGCCTCCTGGCCAGCCGGCGTCGGGTCCGCCCGCCTCTGCTGCGTATGCTGGCAAGGACTCCTCGCTCAGCCCCGAGCAGCAGCGAGCCCTGGGCGAGGCCATCGAGAAATTCTCGAGCGACCCGCGCATCATGTTGGTGTCGAGTTGGTGACAGTTGCGGCACAGGGGGTGCATCGGTCCGGCCCCCTTGATGTTGATCGTTCCGACTTGCGCCGTGGCCCCGCCGGCAGCGAGAAACAGGGTTGCACATGCGGCCATGCAGATCAGTTGTTTCATCGTAAGCCCCCCCTTGGTGACGAAAACGATTGCAGAACAGAACGGGGAAATACGCTACGCCTTTCCGTGCAAAAAATCCATGGTTCCGTAACGGGTTGTCAGGCGAGGGGCAGCGCGACGAATGCCCAGCGGCGGTTGCATGCCAGCGCATTGCCGCGGTCGGCATGCCAGTCGCCGAGCACCCAGCGATGGCAGGTTTTCCCGGCGACCAGGTGTGCGTGTCTTCCCTGCCGGTGGGTATGGCCGTGGATCATGGCCTGCGCGCCATGATCAGCCAGCGCGGCGGCGACCGCTTCGGGATTGACGTCCATGGTCGCCAGCGGCTTGATCTTCTTCTCGGCTTCGCTGCGTGCGCGGAGCGCCTCGATCTCGCGCTTGCGCTCGAGGAGCGGCCGGGCGAGGAAGGTGGCACGCCAGGCCGGATCGCGCACCTGCGCACGGAAACGCTGGTAGTCGGCATCATCCGTGCAGAGCGCATCGCCGTGCGTCAGCAGGGTCGTCACGCCATCGATGGCGCGGACGCAGGGGTCGGGAAGCAGGGTCAGGCCGGCGGCGTCAGCGAAATCATCGCCAATCAAAAAATCCCGATTGCCCGCCATGAATTCGAGCCGGACGCCGCTATCGGCCAAGTCGCGCAGGGCCGCGACGACGCGTTCATTGAAGAAATCGGCGAGATCGTCGTCACCGGCCCAGTAGTCGAACAGGTCGCCGAGGATGGTCAGGCGAGTGGCTTCACGTGCGGGTCCGGCGAGGAAGTCGAGAAACAGCTGCACCGTCCCCGGTTCGCGGGGGGACAGGTGCAGGTCGGAGATGAACAGTTCGGCCAAAGCCGATCAGACGACTTCCGCCTTCTGGATGACGATGTCCTCGACGGGCACGTCCTGGTGGAAGCCCTTGTTGCCGGTCTTGACACCCTTGATCTTGTCGACGACGTCCATGCCCTCGACGACCTTGCCGAAGACACAGTAGCCCCAGCCCGAGCCGGACGGCGCGCGGAAGTTGAGGAAGTCGTTGTCCTTGACGTTGATGAAGAATTGCGCAGTGGCGGAATGCGGGTCGTTGGTGCGCGCCATGGCAATCGTGCCGCGATCGTTTTTCAGACC
>CAZAIE010000978.1:0-3324 GCA_964485035.1 uncultured Myxococcaceae bacterium
TACCTGAACGACGCCGCCTACCAGGGCTGGCACGTGGGCGGCTTCCTGGGCATCCGGCTCCCCGACGCGCGCGCGTTCTTCCTCTCCTTCTTCTCACCGCTGCGCGGGCTGTTCATGCTCTCGCCGATGCTGCTCGTGGCGCTGGCCGGTTTCGCGCGCAGGTCGTGGACCGCCGAGCGCCGCGCCGAGCTCCTGGTCTGCGCCTCGAGCCTCGCGCTGTACACCTACTTCACCAGCAGCTTCACGTACGACTCCTGGGGCTGGACCACCGGGCCGCGCCACATGACCTCGCTCGTGCCCTTCCTGCTCCTGCCGCTGGGGCTCGCGCTGCAGGCGCTGCGGGAGCGAACGCTCGCGGCCGGCGCCGCGGCGGGCCTGGTCGGCCTCTCGATGGTCGCCACCAGCGCGATGACCTTCCTCAACTACATCCCCGACTCGCTCACCAACGCGCTGTACCAGGTCGCCTTCCCGTTTCTCGCAACCGGGCACCTGCCGCAGACCTGGCTCTCGCTCCTGGGCGTGCCCAACCCCTGGGCGGGCCTGCCAGCGGTGCTCGGGGTCCTGCTGGCCACGGGGCTGACCGTATGGCAGCTGCTGCCGGCGGCGGACCTGCGCCGCGGGGCCATCGCCGCGGTGGCCGCCGCGCTGGTCTTCTCCGGGCTGCACGCCTCCTTCCGCCCGAGGGACGAGGCGGGCCGGCGCCGCGACCAGGACACCTACCAGTTCCTCGAGGTGCGGTACGTCCCGCGCCCGGGACAAGCCTCGCCGCCGCTCTGGGGACGCTGAGATGCCCATGGACCCGAACTCGATGCCCGATCTGGACGCGCTGCTGGCCCAGGCCACGGGCGGGAAGAAGCCCGCGGTCGAGAAGGTTGCGCCGGAGGGGGATGGCGGCGCCGAGCCCTCCCGCTGGTTCTGGCTCGCGGTGCTGGGGCTCGCGCTGGTGCTGGGCGCCTTCGCCGTGCGCAACCACTGGGTGCCCAACAAGTGGCTCTTCGGCGACGGCGCGTTCTACATGAACGTCGCCCGCGGCATCCTCGAGAACGGGTCGCTGCGCCAGGAGGCGATGCACCCCCACTCCTGGTACGACCGCGACATGGGATGGAACCAGAACATCGACGCCGCCTGGAGCAACATCGCGCTGGGGCGCAACGGCGAGTGGTGGCCCAAGCACCCCATCCTCATGCCGCTGTGCTCCCTGCCCTTCATCTGGGCGTTCGGGCCCATCGGCTCGCTGGTCTTCCAGTTCCTGTGCTTCGGGCTGATGGCGGTCTTCGCCTACCGCGTCGCCGCGCGCGTCGCCAGCCGGCCCGCGGCGCTGGCGGCGGCGTGCGCCTTCGTGGTCACCCCGTGGATCTACGACCGCGTCTGGGGCTTCAACAACGACGTCTTCTACACCGTGCTCATCCTCGCCGCGGTGGACGCGGCGCTGGGGAAGCGGGCCATCCTCGCCGGGGCGCTGCTGGGCATCGGCGTCTTCGCCAAGAACACCAACGTGCTCTACGGCCCGGCCATCCTGCTCATCTTCCTGCTGCACAAGGACTGGCGCGGGGCGGTGAAGATGTGCATCGCCGCGGCGGTGCCGGCGACCTTCTACCTGGGCCTGAACTGGTACTTCTACGGCTCGCCCTTCAACACCGGCTACGACCGCATCCTGGTGCGCGAGGCGGGCAAGCAGGGCATGCACTCGCACCGCGCGGACTTCACCTTCACGCTCGCGGCGCTCAAGGGCGCGATGCCGCGGGTGCTCTTCGGCGGCGAGGGTTTCCTGGGGAAGTTCCCGCTCTTCTTCCCCGCGATCGCGGGCCTCGTGGTGATGGCCCTCCGCAGGCGCTGGCGCGAGGCGCTGCTGCTCGGCTGGTGCATCGCCGTGCCCATCGTCTTCCACGCGCCGTACACCTGGTACCGGCTGGAGTTCAACCTCCCGCAGCTCGCGCTGGCCGTCGCCCCGCTCGCGGCGCTGCTGCCCCCGTTCGCCGGGCCGTGGGACGGCGCCGAGCCCTACTCCCGGCTGCGCGCAGGGCGCCTGGGGCTCGTCGTGCTGGTCGTGCTGCTGCTGGGCATCGGGCTCGGGCGCCGCGCCTTCGCGGCGAAGCACGACTACTTCTGGACGCACATCCCCAAGGCCGCGGTCTGGCTCGGCGACATCCCCTGCGACTACTACAACAACCAGATGGAGCGCTGGGAGTGCAGCCACTACGACAACGACGCGCTCATGACCGGCCGCCCGCTCCACCCGGACCTCACCTTCTCCGGGAAGAAGGAGTCGGTGCTGCTCTTCGCGCCCCACACCTCGGGCAAGGAGCGGCGCATCGAGTACGCCGACGTGCCGCTGGCGCGCGCCCTCAAGCTGCGCTACGGCCTCGCCGACTCGTCGCGCCCCAACGCCGAGGTCCACTTCAAGGTGCTGGTGGACGGGCAGCTGCTCTTCGAGGAGGACGTGCGCGAGAAGAAGCTGCAGGTCCGCGAGGTGGAGACGCCCGGGATGTTCGGGAAGAGCGCCAAGGTGACGCTGGTGGTCACCTCGCCGGCCGCGGACGGCTGCGTGTTTGGCGTAGACGGCTCGCCGGTGAACTGAGGGGGGCATGGACCGCGAGGAACTGCCCGACGCCATCCCGGACCGGCCAGTCCTGCTCTGCGCCGAGCCGGAGTGCGACCGGGCCCCCGCGGTGGGCGATCGCCGGTGCGCGCTGCACGCGGCGCGGCTGGGCTCGCTGCCCGGCCGTCCCCCCGAGCCCGAGGCGCCGGTGCTCGAGGTGGTCCCGGAGCACCAGATCGTCCGGGTGGAGCCCGCTCCCTGGCGCCGGGCGAGCTACCGGCGCGCCCGGGTCACGGCCTGGTCGTCGGTGACCACCGGCCTCGCGTTGACCGGCTCGTTGCTGGCGGCAGGCCGCGAGCTCCCTGCCCCCGCCCAGTTGGCGATCCTGACGCTGACCTCCACGTGCTGGGTCGTCTCCGGGCTCTCGGCGCTCGCCCTGCTCGTCGTCGCCGAGAAGAGGCTCAGCGCCCAGGTCCTGCTCCCACTGCTCGGCACGCTGGCGCTCACCCTCCCCGGCCTGCTGGGTCTTCTCTGGTGACCCGATGAAGCTCCCGCTGCGGACCAGGCTGCTGCTCGGCCTCACCCTCGGCGTCGCCGGCTGGCGCGTCTGGCTCTGGGCCACCACCCCGCCGGTCTCCCCCACGCCGCCGCTGGCCGTCGAGCTCGCGCCGAGGCCAGCCCCCCAAGCGGCAGACTCCGGAACAGTCGACGATCGAAGGTAAGGGACCGGCAATCGGCATAGGGGGTGACGGGGCAATCGTCCCGTCATCCCCCTGCCACACCAC
>CAZAIE010000979.1:0-3322 GCA_964485035.1 uncultured Myxococcaceae bacterium
CCGCCGAAGAAGCCGACGCGCGGCGAGATGCCGGCCGTGGCCGCGGAGCCGCCGCCGAAGAAGCCGACGCGCGGCGAGATGCCGGCGGTTGGGGTGCCTCCCCGCCGGTCGAGCAAAGACGCCGTGCCGGTCGCAGAGTCGGCGACCCGCCCGCTTCCAGAGCTCGATGACGGGCCGAAGAAGCCGGAGCAGCCAGGGGCCTGGTCGCGCAAGCAGTCCAAGGACAACGTCCCGCTGGCCACCGCCGAGCCGGAGCCCGCTCCCATGGAGAACACCATGGTCCGGCGGATCCTCGGGAAGGACGAGAGCTACAAGCGCCGCATCGGGTTCGTGGTCGGGGGAGTGGTCGCGGGGGTGCTGGTGCTGGTCGCGCTCCTGATCTGGATGGGACTCCGGGACCGGCCCGAGCCCGAGGCGCTCCAGCTCGCGTATCCCTACGGCTTCGAGGGCATGGTCGGGACCAAGGGCGAGCGAGCCCCTCCTGCCTCGGAGGTCTCGTACCACTACGAGGGTGAGGTCATCCCCTGCAACGGGTTCTCGACCTGCCTGAAGTACCGCTACGAGCTGGACTCGTTCTCCGGCTACATGATCCTGGGGAAGCTCCCGGACGGGCACTGGCAGCGCACCTCCGACGAGGGCATGCCCTTCCGCCCGCCGATGGTCTTCGAGTAGCCGGGCCGCGCGGCGCGGCGTGGTACAACCGTTGCCCACTTCTTGGCGTGGAGCGTGGCGATGCCCCAAGGTTCCGAACCGGCCGAGATGGCCCGTCGCGTCGAGAAGCTCAGTGCGATCCTGGACGTCGCCAAGGCGATGACGGTCCAGCGTGACCTCGAACGGCTGCTGGCGCTCATCCTCGAGGCGGCGACGCGGGTCGTGGACGCCGACCGGTCTTCCATCTTCATCGTCGACCGCGAGCGGCAGGAACTCTGGACCAAGGTGGCGCAGGGCACCGGCGAGATCCGCATCCCGCTCAACACCGGCATCGCCGGGGCGGTGGCCACCACCGGCCGCACGGTGATGATCGCCGACGCGTACTCGGACCCGCGCTTCAACCGCAGCGTGGACCAGTCCACTGGCTACCGGACCCGCAACATCCTCTGCGTGCCGATGTGCGGAGTCACCGGAGAGGTCAGCGGCGTCCTCCAGGCCCTCAACAAGAGGCACGGCGACTTCACCAGCGAGGACGAGGAGCTGCTCTGGGCCCTGGGCGGACAGGCGGCTTCGTCCATCGAGAACGCGCTGCTGCACGAGGAGATCAGCCGGCTCTTCGAGGGCTTCGTGGGGGCTTCCGTCCTCGCCATCGAGTCCCGCGACCCGACCACTGCGGGCCACTCCGCCCGCGTGGCCGCGCTCACGGTCGAGCTGGCCTCCTCGCTCGAGCACGTGCACGACGGGCAGTACGCGCGGGTCCGCTTCACGCGCGAGGAGATCAACGAGATCCGCTACGCGTCGCTGCTGCACGACTTCGGGAAGGTCGGCGTGCGCGAGCCGGTGCTGGTGAAGGCCGACAAGCTCTACCCCTTCGAGATGGAGGGCCTGCGCGCCCGCTTCGAGCTCGTCCGTGCGCGGCTCGAGGCCGACACCTACCGGCGCCGGCTGGAGCTGGTCGAGCGGCGCGGGGAGCCCGAGGTGGCCCAGGCCCTGGCGCTGGAGGGCGAGGCGTTCACCAAGGCCTCGAAGGAGCTGGACGAGATCTTCGAGTTCATCACCGCCTGCAACAAGCCCACGGTGCTGCCGCGCGGCGGGTTCGAGCGCCTCGAGGAGATCCGCCAGCGCGCCTTCCCCGATGGGCGCGGCGGCGCGGTGCCCCTGCTCACCGAGCACGAGGTTCGCTCTCTCGCCATCCCCAAGGGCAGCCTCTCGGACACCGAGCGCCGCGAGATCGAGAGCCACGTCACCTGGACTTACCGCTTCCTCTCGCAGATCCCCTGGACCCGCAGCCTCAAGGCGGTGCCCACCATCGCCTACGCCCACCACGAGAAGCTCGACGGCAAGGGCTACCCCCGGGCGCTCCACGCCCCGGAGATCCCAGTCCAGAGCCGGATGATCTCCATCAGCGACATCTTCGATGCCCTCACCGCCGCCGACCGGCCCTACAAGAAAGCCCTCGGCGCGGAGGCTGCGCTCGACATCCTCAAGCGCGAGGCGGACCAGGGACAGCTGGACAAGGAGCTGTTCGAGGTCTTCCTGGGCCGCCGGATCTGGGAGCGAGTGGCCCGGAAGTAGGCCCGTCCGGGAAAAAGGGCTGAGGAAATGCCCGTTTGGGGAGTGGCCGTACGTGACGATACATTGCCACGGCGGGGGTCAACCTCTAGAATGGCGCCGCTTTCGAAAGGGTCAGCCCTGGAACGTCCGGACGCACTGCTCAAGAGCGCGCTGGAGAAGGTCGTCTTCTTCGAGTGTCGGCTCGATCAGCTCTCTGCCGAGCTTTCTCGGTCGGTGGAGGAGAACGAGCGTCTGAAGGGCGACCTCGCCCAGGCCGCCCAGCGCGAGGTCGAGCTGAAGCAGGAGCTGGCCGCCGCCGAGGCCCGGGCGGGCAAGGCGCGGCGCGAGCGTGACGAGGCGGTGGAGCGCGTCCGCGTCGCCCAGGGCGAGCGCGAGCGGCTGCTCGACAAGCTCATCGACGGCGAGCGCATCCGCCTTGCGGGCCAGGAGGTCGAGGGGGTCGACCTCGCCGAGTTCATCGCCGATCTTCGCTCCGAGGTCCTCAACCTCCGGTCGGGCGCAGCGGCTCCGGTCCCGGCCACGGCGACGGCTGCCGCGCCGCCGGTGGCGTCTCCCCGCGGCGGCTTCGATTCGACCGAGCAGGTGGCCGCGGCGCTGGCGAGCGCCGGACGACTGGGCATCAACGACCGCGACCGCGACGCGCTGAAGGCCTCCGCCCGCTTCGACACGCGCTCGGAGGAGACGCTCTTCGCCCTCTCCCTGCGCGAGCTGTCGAACGCGGACGCGACCTCGCGGCTGCGCGCCGCCCAGCGGCTGCAGGCCCTGGGCGCCCGGGCTGCGCTGCCCGCCGTCTGCGCGGCGCTGAACGCCGAGACCTCCACCGAGGTGCTGGTGGCGCTCCTCTCGGTATGCAGTGCCGCGGGCGAGCGCTCGGTGCTCCCGCTGGTGCAGGCGCGCCTCTCCCACGACGACCCGGAGGTGCGGGTCGCGGCGCTGGAGGCCGCGGTGCACCTGGGCGACGCGGGGAGCCTCACCGCCGCCCTCGACGACTCGACGGTCCGCATCCGCAGACGCGCGGTGGTGGTCGCCAGCGGCCGCGCCGACTGCCTCCCCGTGCTCGAGCGGGCGGTCCACGATGCCGACCCCTCGGTCCGCC
>CAZAIE010000980.1:0-3318 GCA_964485035.1 uncultured Myxococcaceae bacterium
GCTCAAGATCGACGACCCCAAGATCGGCATGCGGGTGAAGGGCACGGTCGAGGTGGTGCGCAAGGACGACTACAAGAAGGACTACGGGATGGTCTTCTACGCCGAGTGACGCGGGCCCACCGCTGGCCCAGGCCGCTGGTCCCCCGGGGCCAGCGGCCTTTCTGTATCCTGGGCGCGCATGCCCACGTCCAGACTCACCTCCAAGCCCCGACCCCACAAGCAGGCGCCGCGTCCCAGGATGCTGCTCGTCGCGAACCCCGCCGCCCAGAGCGGCCGCAACGAGGAGCGGATCGCCGAGGCGCGCAGCCTGCTCGACGCCGCCGCGCTGGACCACGACTTCCTCTCCACCCTCCCCGAGCCCGGACGCACCGTCGTGGCCATCCGCGAGGCGCTCGCGGCGCGCCCCTATCGGATGCTGGTGGCCATGGGCGGCGACGGGACCATCGCCGACGTCGCGCGCGGGCTGCTGGCCGCGGGGAAGGGCCGCGAGCTGCCGCTGGGGTTGTTGCCCACCGGAACGGCGAACGACCTGGGCCGGAGCTTCGGGCTCACGAGCCAACCCGAGCAACTGCGCCGCAACGTGGACGTGCTGGCCACGGCCCACGAGACGGACCTCGACGCCGGGCTACTCACCGCCTTCGACGACGAGGGGCGGGAGCTCGCCCGCGAGCTGTTCTTCGACAGCGCCGGGTGGGGCTTCACGCCCCGCGCGCTGAGGATGAGGAACCAGGAGCGCGCGAAGGTCGCGTCCATCCCGGTGCTGCGCGAGGTGTACCGCCACGAACTGCTCTACGCGGCGACCGCGCTGCGCGCCTTTGGCGAGACCTGGCTCGAGGACGGCAAGTTCGACGTCGAGGTGGTCGCCGACGGGGAGCGCCGCCGCTGGGAGGGGCTGCTGGACCTGGTGGTGAAGGGCCCACGGGTCTACGCCGGGATGTGGGTCCTGGATCCCACCGCCCAGCACGACGACGGACGCTTCGAGGTCGTCCCCTTCGCCGGCCGCCGCGACTTCCTGAGCAAGGCGCTGATCGCCCTGGACCACAGCGGCGCCGTGGCGGGCGACCTGCAGGACCTGGGGCTCGAGCACTCGGAGGGGCTGCGGGCCGCGACCATCGAGCTGAGGTTCAGCCCCCGCACGCCGGGCGCAGAGGTGCTGGCGCAGGTGGACGGCGAGGAGTTCGATGCGGGCGCCCCAGGGCGGTGGGCGCGCACCACCATCCAGGTCCTGCCGCGGGCGCTGCGGCTGGTGGTCCCGTAGGATGCCGCCCATGTCCGAACCCGCCATCTCGCTCGAGGGCCTGACGCGCCGGTTCGGCGCCACCCTCGCCGCCGAGGGCGTCACGCTGCAGGTCGCGCCCGGGGAGGTGGTGGGGCTGCTCGGGCCCAACGGCGCGGGCAAGACCACCACGCTGCGGATGCTGGCAGGGCTGCTCACGCCCGAGCGAGGACGCGCCCTCGTCGGCGGGGTGGACGTGGCCCTGGACCCGCGAGCCGCCCGCCGCAGGCTGGGCTTCCTCACCTCCAGCACCGGGCTCTACGAGCGCCTCACCCCCCGCGAGCTGATGCAGACCTTCGGGCGGCTCCACGGGCTCTCGGGCGACGCCCTCGCCGCGCGCATCGAGGCGGTCTCGGCCGAGCTGGAGCTGGGCGCGTTCCTCGACCGCCGTTGCGGAGCGCTCTCCACCGGCCAGAAGCAGCGGGCGTCCATCGCGCGGGCGGTGCTGCACGACCCAGAGGTCTACGTGCTGGACGAGCCCACCGCCGGCCTGGACCCGCTCGCCTCCCGGGCGATCCTCGACCTGGTGGCCCGCGCCAAGGCCCGCGGCAAGGCGACGCTCTTCTCCACCCACCGCATGGAGGAGGCCGAGTACCTCTGCGACCGCCTCTACTTCCTGCGCGGCGGCCGCGTGGTCGCCCAGGGCGCGCCCCACGAGTTGCGCTCCCAGAGCGGCCAGGACTCGCTCACCGGGGCCTTCCTCCACTACGCCGCGGAGTCCCGGTCATGAGCGTCGTCGGCACCCTGCTGCGCAAGGAGCTCATCGACAGCCTCAGGGACCGGCGCACCCTGCTCCTGATGCTGGTGCTCCCGGTGCTGCTCTACCCCGGGACCCTGGCGCTGATCGGCGTGGTCACCGCGGCCGGGAAGGAGCGGCTCGCCCGGGCCCAGCTCGAGGTGGGGATGACGAGCCAGGCCGCGCACGCGCTGCTCTCGCCGCGCACGCCGCCGCTCACCTCGCTCAGGCGGGTGGAGCGCGAGGCGGGCGAGGCGGCGCTCAGGGACCGCAAGCTCGCCGCGCTGCTGGACGCCCCGCCGGACACCGCGGAGCGGCTCGCGCGGGGCGACCAGGTGGAGGTGACGCTGCTGTACACCAAGCGCTTCGACCGCTCCATCGAGGCCCGCGAACGAATCGCCAAGGCGCTGCACGGGGCGGGAGTCGAGGTGCTGGTGGCGCGGCTCTCGGACGCGAAGCTGCCCCCCACGTTCGCCGAGCCGCTGAAGACCGCCGAGATCGACGTCGACTTCCACCAGAACCTCGGCCCGCTGGTGGCCTCGCGCATGCTCCCGATGATCCTCATCGTGATGCTCTTCATGGGCGCCATCTACCCGGCCCTGGACACCACCGCCGGGGAGAAGGAGCGCGGGACGCTGGAGACGCTGCTGGTCGCTCCGGTCCGGCCGCTTCAGGTGATGCTCGCGAAGTACCTGACCGTCGCACTGGTGAGCACCCTCGCCTCGCTGATGAACCTCGCGGCGATGGGCGTGACCTTCATGGTCGGCCTGCAGCTCGGCGGGCCGGTGCCCATCCGGCTCGAGCTCGGCGCCGGCCAGCTGGCGACGCTGCTCGCCTGCCTCGTGCCCTGCGCCTTCATGGTCAGCGGCCTGTGCCTCGTGGTGGCCTCGCTCGCGCGCAACTTCAAGGAGGGCCAGGCGCTCCTCACCCCGGTGATGCTGGTGGCGACCCTGCCGGGCATCCTCGCGCTGATGCCCGGCATCGAGCTGAACGCGGGGACCGCGCTCCTCCCGCTGCTGAACGTCGCGCTGCTGGTGAAGGGCACCATCCTCGGGACCGCGAGCGGGCTGCACGTGGCGCTCACCGTGCTCTCGGTCGGGGTGTGCGCGGTGGCCACCCTGGCGCTGGCGGCCAACGCCTTCCAGAGCGAGGCGCTGCGGTTCGGCGGCACCGAGAGCTGGCGGGACCTCTTCCGGGTGCGGCGGTGACAGACGACTACCGGTACCGCCAGAGGTCGCCCAGCCGGCTCACGGTGCCGGCGCTGTCGTAGCCCCGGCCCCCGAAGACCCAGAACGCCCCTGAGGGA
>CAZAIE010000981.1:0-3317 GCA_964485035.1 uncultured Myxococcaceae bacterium
GTCTCCGGGTCCCCGAAGACCAGGTCGCCGCCGACCAGGGGTTGAGCCCGGAGCGGGTGCGCCGCCGGGCGGTGCGCAACCTCGAGGAGATCGCCAACCGCTACGTCCCCGCGGTGGTGTGGGGCTTCAAGAGCCTGGTGAGCTTCGTGCTCTCGCGCCTGTACCAGGGCGTGGAGATCGACGAGAAGGACATTGCCCGCACCCTCGACCTGAAGCGCCGCGCCCCGGTGGTCTACTGCCCCAGCCACAAGAGCCACCTCGACTACCTGCTCATGGGCTGGGTGTTCGCCGACCGCGGCGTGGTCCCGCCCACCGTGGCCGCGGGCGCGAACCTCTCGTTCTTCCCGCTGGGGTTCTTCCTGCGCCGCTCGTCGGCGTTCTTCCTGCGCCGCAGCTTCAAGGGCGACCCCATCTACACCGCCACCTTCAAGGCCTACATCAAGAAGCTGGTGCGCGAGGGGCAGAGCCAGGAGTTCTTCATCGAGGGGACGCGCAGCCGCACCGGCAAGCTCATTCAGCCCAAGACCGGGATGCTGGCCTTCGAGGTGGACGCGGTGCTGGAGGGCGCGCAGGACGACCTCATCTTCGTCCCCGTCTCCATCGACTACGACAAGCTGGTGGAGGCCCGCAGCTACGCCCGTGAGTCCGCTGGCGCAGAGAAGAAGCCCGAGTCCATCAAGTCCCTGCTCGCGGCGCCGAAAGTCCTGGCCACGGCGCGCAGCGGCCGCATCTACATGGCCTTTGGCGAGCCCGTCTCGCTCAAGGAGTTCCTGGCCGCCCGCGTGCGCGACCCCGCGGCGATGACCCCGGAGCAGAAGCGCGCGGCGATCATGGCGCTGGCCCAGCGCATCACCTGGGGCATCGGGCGCGCGACCACGGTCACCCCCGCGGCGCTGCTGGCCGCGGCCCTGCTCGCCCACCGGCGCCGGGGCATCACTGCGCGCGAGGCGGGCGGACGCATCCACGCGCTGCGCGAGTCCGCCGCCCGCGAGGGCATCCGCATCTCCCCGCAGCTCGACGAGGCGCCCTCCGACCCCTCGACGCTGGGCCCGGTGAACGAGGTGCTCCGCCGCTTCATGGAGGACGGGCTGGTGGCCGCGCAGGTGGTGGACGGCGACACCGTCTACACCGTCCCCGACGACAAGCGCGCCCTGCTGGTCCTGTACAAGAACAGCCTCGTCCACCTCTTCGCCACGCGGTCCTTCGCCGCCTTCTCCCTGCTCTCGCTGGGCGGCGAAGGCACCGAGGCCGAGGCGCTGGAGCGGTTCACCTACCTCGCCGGCATGCTCAAGCTGGAGTTCAGCTTCGCCCACGGCCTGCACGAGGCCGAGACGCTCTTCCGCGAGGCCTGCGACGCGCTTGCGAAGGAGGGCCTCCTGGTCCGCGAGGCCGGGCGCGTGGCCCTCGCCCCAGTGCCGCACGCCCGCGAGGACCTCGCCTTCGTCGCCAACCTCAACCGCGACCTGCTGGAGAGCTACCGCTGCTTCTTCTCCTCGCTGAAGCGGCTCGCTGGCCCGGCCGATCGCAAGGCGCTGGTCGCCCACGCGCTGGAGACCGGCCGCGCCGAGTTCCTCTCCGGCACGCTGGGGTGCGCCGAGGCGCTCTCGCGCCCCACCTTCGAGAACGCCCTCGCCCTCTGCGTGGAGAGCGGAGCACTGGTGGAGCAGGAGAAGAAGTACGCGCTCGGCCCGTCGCTCTCCGCCCCCGGGGAGATCGACGCGCTGCTCGCCCGCCTCGACCGCTACCTCTTCCGCGACTGAACTACGAACGTTCGACAGCTTCTCGGGCCGAGAAGACTTGTGGCGCCGCAACACGCGCCCGGCGGGTCGAGAGGCCTGCTCTCGACCCTCAACTCTCGACTCTCGACCGCGGCTCCGCCGCTCGATGGTCGGCACGAGCACTTCGGTTGCGGCGGAGCCGCGCTGAGGCTCAGCGCCGCGGCAGGAAGCAGGCGTGGTTGGCCTTGAACGGCCCGCGCAGGTCGCCCACCACCTCCCGGACGCGCGGGGACTTGAGGAAGCGGTGGTCCAGCCAGCGCCGCGCCTCCACGCGCGGGTGCGAGGCCCCGCAGCGGAAGTCGTCGTAGAGCGAGAGGTCGGTCTGGGCGTGGAAGGGGATGACCTCGGTGATGCCGTAGTCCCCGGGGCGCTGGTGCATGGGACTGCCGCGCGGGAGGTTCAGGAGCGCGAGGTTCACGTCCGCGAGCGTCTCCGCCTCCTCCTCCACGAAGCGCAGCGTGGCCTCGCGGTCCTCGTCGGTCTCGGTGGGCAGCCCGAAGAGCAGGTAGGCCTGGTTGAGGATGCCCGCGGCGTGGGTGGTGCGCACGATGCGGTGCAACAGCTCCACGTCGGCCCCCTTCCCCATCAGCCGCAGCAGGCGCGAGGAGCCGCTCTCGAGCCCCAGCTGCAGGAGGTCGCCCCCGCCCTCGGCGAGCCGCCGCACGAAGGCCTCGTCCGTGAAGATGCGCTCGGGGCGCACGAAGCCGTGCCAGCGGATGGGCAGCCGGCCGTCGGCGATCACCCGGGAGAGGTGGGCGAGGTGCCGCGGCGGCAGCGCCGAGTCGGTGAGGTGCAGCATCGCGCCGTCGGGGAAGCGGTCGGCGACCTCGCCCAGCCAGCGGCCGAGACCGTCCAGCGAGCAGGGCTTGCGGCCCGGATGCAGGTGATCGGGACAGAAGGTGCAGCGGCGCCAGTAGCAGCCCCGGCCGAGCGCCGCGGGGACGACCGGGACGGGGGAGAGGTAGGCGTCCCAACGCATCGCTGGAAGGTCCAGCGAGAGCGGCCCGCCGTCGAAGTCCGGCTCGGCTCGCCCACCGAGCTCCACCGCCAGCCGGGAGAGATCCGCCTCGTCGCCGGGGAGCACGCGGTCGAAGAGGTCGAAGGCCCCGCCCGTCAGCGGCAGCCCGGTCGCGGCCCAGCATGCGACGAGCGGTCCGCCGAGCAGGCGGGTGACGCCCGGCAGGTGCTCCTTCAGCATCTTCCCCAGTCTCACGGCGCCCGCCACCTGGTTCTGGAAGGTGAGGGACACCGCGACGTGCGTCGCTCCCCGCGCCCGGAGCTCGGGGAACAGCTCGCGCACGAAGTAGTCGTCGAAGGGCCCCTGGCGATCGGCGAGCTCGGCGATGGACGCCCGGCTCTCCGCGCGGTGCCCCGCGACGGACACGTCGGCGATGCGCACGCGGAAGCCGGGGAAGGGAGCGGAGGCCAGCTCCAGCGCGCCGTCGAGGTGGGTGATGGCCGAGCTGTAGACCTTGCGGCTGCGGTAGGTCTCGGGGCGGCGGAGCGGAGGGACCGGGGCGGTCACGCTGCGCACGTGCC
>CAZAIE010000982.1:0-3317 GCA_964485035.1 uncultured Myxococcaceae bacterium
CCATGGCGGGGGGCGGGCGGACCGCTCGCGCCACGGTGGCCAGCAGCACGTCCAGGTCGAACGGCTTGGTGACGTACTCGAAGGCGCCGCCCAGCATCGCCCGGATGGTGCGGTCGCTGTCCCCATAGGAGGTGGCCATGATCACCGGGAGCTGCGGCGAGGTCTGGCGCAGCTCTTCCAGCAGTGCGAGGCCGTCGCCGTCCTTCAGCCGGATGTCGAGGAGCAGCGCGTCGATGCCTCCCTGGGCCACCCGGGCGCGGGCCGCGACCACGCCCTCCACGCCGATCGCCCGGTAGCCAGCCTCCTCGAGCAGGGCGACCAGCCCCTCGCGGATGGTCCGATCGTCGTCAACGACCAGCAGCTGCGGTGCCTTCGGCATGCCGGGCCCCCTGCTCGAGGTGGAGGTGGAAGAGCGTCGAGGCTCCAACCCGCTCGTAGTCGAGCCCGCCGCCGTGAGCCTCGGCGATCGCCCGCGAGAGGAAGAGGCCGAGCCCGGTGCCCGTCGCCTTGAGCGTGAAGAAGGGTTCGAACAGCTCGCCCTCCCGCGCCTCGGGGATCCCGGGGCCAGCGTCGGCGACCGTCAGGCGAACCTGCCCGGCCGAGGCATCGATGCGGACCTCGACCGTGGCGCCGTCGGGGCTCGCCTCGACCGCGTTGCGCAGCAGGTTGTCCAGCACGCGGGCGAGCTCCTCTTCGTTCCCCCACGCCTCTGCCTCGCCTTGCCGGACGCACGCCACCCCGCGGGGGGCGGCCAGGGCGCTCGCGTAGCGGAGCCGCTCGTCCACCAGCCTCCCGAGCTCGACCCGGGACTTCGCCGAGGGGGCCTTGCGGGCGACGAGCAGAAGCGTGGAGACGAGCTTGTCGAGCCGGGCGATCTCCTGGAGGCAGGTCGCCACGTCCGCGCCGGTGCGCTCGTCGAGCCGGCGGCGGGCCATCCCGTCGAGCTTGAGCTTGAGGCCGGTGAGCGGGTTGCGCACCTCGTGGGCGACGCCGGCGACGACCCGCCCGAGCCCGGCGAGTCGCTGCTCGTGGCCCAGCTTGCGCGCCAGGGCGCGCTCCCGGTCCTGGGCCTCCGCGAGGTGCACCGCCATGGCTCGCAGCCCGTCGGCGATGCGCGCCAGCTCGCGCGTGCGGGGCTGGGGGACCTGGGCGCGGAGGTCCTCCTGGAACCGGCGGAGCCCCGTCTCCAGGTCTGCGGCGCCGCGCCGGAGAGCCACCAGCGCGTCAGCCGCGAGCAGCACCAGCAGGACCGAGGCGAGGCCGAGGAACCCCACCGTCACGCCCCAGCCCAACCCCTCCTCGGCGGACCGGATGGGGGGAAGCCGCAGGATGGTCCAGGCGACGTGGTGCGCCAGCGGGCGGGTCGAGACGAGCAGCAGGTCGCGCGGGAGCGGCACGCGGGTGTGCTCGGCCCGGCTGGCGCAGGCGCGCTCGACGGCGGCGCGGTCGGCAGGCAGCAGGCGCCCGTGCTGGTCCTTCGAGTCCGGGCCGTGGCCTTCGGGGAGGGCGCCGAAAGGTATGCCATGGAAGAGCGGGCCCGACTCGGCGAGGAGCACCTTGCCCTGGCCCGAGCACACGCCTGCGCTTGCCTCTCCGAGCGGCTGGAGCAGGCCCTGGACGAAGGCGCCCAGCTCCTCACGGGCCCGGGGGTCCCCCTCGTCCAGGGCGCGGCGGACGAGTGTGCCGTCGCCCAGCCGGGCGGCGAGCTGCTCGAGGGCGGCGGTGGCCTGCTGGAGCGCGGCCCGCTCCCGGGTGGCCTCGCTCTGCGAGAGGAGCTGCGCCATCGCCAGCGCGGCCGCCCCGATCGCGATCATGGCGAGGAGGGCGATGAGCACGAAGCGCTGGCGCAGGGAGAGCGACGTCACGGGGAGCATCTTTGGCCACGGGCAGGGCGCAGTCCAGGGAGGGCTCCATCGCCCTCCCCGGACCGGTGGGACTAGTCGACCAGGTGCTTGTCGAGGAAGGCCCGGACCAGCGTCATGTTCTCGGTCGTCTCGAAGCCCGGGGCGGCGTGGCACATCCCAGCCAGCTTCTGGAAGGTGACCTTCTCGGCGCCGAGCACGGGGAGGAGGGCGTCGTAGAGGAGCTGGCTCTGGGCGGTGGGGACCATGCAGTCCTTGTCCCCGTGCTGGATGAAGAAGGGCGGGGTCGCGGCGCTGACGTAGGTGATGGGGTTGGCCGCCTCGACCGTCGCCGTCGGCGCGGTGGTGATCTGCTGGCCGATGACCTTCGACTCGGCCGAGGTAGCGACGTCGTGGCTGTCGGTCATGCACATCCCGGCGGTGGAGTCGCCGCCGGAGGGCATCCCGCCGGTGGGGGGAGCGCAGCCCGCCGCGGTGGCCTGGGCGTCCATGGCGAGGAACTTGGTGGGGCCGTACCAGTCCAGGACGGCCTGCACGGCGCTGGAGACCCCGGGGTTGCCGAGGTCGTCGTCGTCCCAGTCCGCGAGGCTCCCGGCCGTCCCCGCAAGGGCGGCCAGGTTGCCGCCGGCGGAGGCTCCCCAGGTGGCGAAGTGGTCCGGGTCGAGGTGGTAGGTCCCGGCGTTGGCCCGCAGGAACCGGATGGCCGCCTTCACGTCCTTGATCTGCGCGGGGAAGATCGCCTCGCCGCTGAGCCGGTAGTTGAGCGAGGCGACTGCATACCCGTGCTCGAGGAGCGAGAGCTGGGCCGAGCCGGAGGCGAGCGCCTTGTCGCCCATGGCGAAGCCGCCCCCGTGGATGAAGATGACCAGCGGCGCCGGCTTGGCCGCGGTCGCCGACGCCGGGAGGTAGAGGTCGAGCTTCTGGGCCGAGGAGGCGGTGGCGTAGGCGAGGTCGAGGTGGCTGTTGGCGGTCGAGGTGCTGGCTCCACAGCCGCTGCAGGCCAGGAGGGAGAGGCAGCACGCAGAGGTGAGCAGCGCGACGGGGAGGCTTCGGGACATGGGGTTCTCCGTGGTGTGGGCGGTGCGCGTCCTGGCCACCGCGACGGAGGCAGTGCTCGCCACGTGCCAAGGCCGCGGCGGGCCGGCGTAGAGGGCGGCGCGAGGCGGGAACCTCCGCTGCGACGTACGCTTCGCGGACACCACGTACGAAAACCGTACGCGAGGGCTCGCTCACGGGGGTGGCGCTTCAGGCGACGCTTCTGCGCAGCAGGGCCGCGAACCAACTCCGGTGCTGGACCAGGTGCCAGACCACGGCGACTAACAGCAGTTTCGAGCCGAGGTGGTGGGGCCCGCGCCACGCGGAGGCGTCGCCGAGGTCGACCCACCCGCTGAGCGCCACACCGCTGAGCTACTAGGTTTTGAAATCGTCGCGCCGCGCGAAGAAATTATGCGGCGT
>CAZAIE010000983.1:0-3292 GCA_964485035.1 uncultured Myxococcaceae bacterium
GATCCACGTAGCCCACCACCAGCGCTGCGCCCGTCGCCTGCGCGATCGGGTACTCGAGCTGCATCGTCGGGCCAGGCCGCCGACGCAGACCGAGCTGCTTCAGCGTCACGAGCGCGCGCTCCACGTCGTCCACTGCCTCGCGCTCGCGCTCCGTAAGCCCCAGCGCCTTCGCCGCCCGCGCGACGGAGTCCGCTGCCTGGAGCGACGGCTCCTCGAGACACAGGCCGATGGCGCAGTGGACCGTGTCGCCGAAGACCGGTCCGAAGCGGCTCGCCTTGCGCCACCGCGGCTTGGGAACGTCCTCATCGTCATCATCGTCGCCTCGCGCGCCAGGAGCGTGCGCGAGCCGCGTCACCGAGGACGGCTCCAGCCGCGGGACCAGCGCCTCGTCGCGCGCGCGGGGCCAGCGCGCGCCGAGCTCTGCCTCGAGCGCGGACGCGTCCGGCGCCGGTGTCTTGGCGCGCTCGACGAAGCGGGCCCAGTTCGGCTTCACCGCGTCGCTCCACTCCGGATGCACCTGGACGAGGTCCTTGCGCACCGTCTCCACCAGGTTGCCCCACAGGTTCTTCAGGCTCGGCACCGTGCCTACCTGCGGGATCACCAACAGATCGCGGGCTCGCGTGGCGGCGACGTACGCCTGGCGCAGCCGCTCGGCGTCGAGGAACTCCTGCTCGATGGCCACGAGGTTCGCCGCTCGCGGCTCTTCCCACGTCGCCTGATCTACGCGCAGCAGCCAGCCCGCGCCCTCGCGGTCCACCTTCCAGCAGCGGCGGTCCTCCTTCGCCTCGAGCTCGGCCTCCGCGTCCCAGAGCACCACGATCGGGAACTCGAGGCCCTTGGCCTGGTGCACCGTCAGCACCTGCAGCGCTGCGTCCCCAAGCGGCGGCGGCGGGTCCATCGCGAGCGGATCCTCGATCCACCCGCGGACGACCTGCGTCGCACCGTCGAAGTCCAGGCCCTCGCGCGTGGCCACTTGCTCGAAGGCGAGGCACAGCTCGCGCAGCCGCGTCACCCGCTGCGCACCGTTCGGTCCCAGCGCGGCGGCCTGTGCGAAGGCCGTGCGCTCGAGCAGATCCCGCGCCGTGGCTCCCGGGCTGCGCTCGAAGCGGCGACGGCGAAGCTCGGCCAGCACTTCACGGACGGCCTTCGTTCGCGAGAGTGACTCATTCGCCTCGGCGTCCAGCTTCACGTCTGGAGACTTGGCGACCGCGCGCTCGCGGGCGAGGTCCGCGGGGTCCAGCGAGAAGAAGGGCGGACGCAGCAGCGCCGCGAGCGCCACCCCGTCGTCCTTGTCCGCCAGCGCGCGCAGGCCGAGCAGGAACTGCCGGTGCAGCGGGTCGGAGAGGAAGAGCTTCCCGCCGCGCGAGGAGTAGGGGAGGTGGAGCTGGTCCAGCTCGCCGAAGAGCCGCTGCAGGTGCGTGGTCGTCAGCGCCAGCACCGCCACGTCGGACCAGGTGGCCGGGCGCTGCTCCGGACCGAGCAGCGGGCGCTCGTCCTCGATGAGGTGGCGAAGGAAGCGCGCCAGGGCCTTGGCCTCGAACGCCCGGGCGTCCTGCGCGCGCGTCTTCTTCGGCTGGTACGGCACCACGCGCAGCCGCGGATACGCCGCGCCCGGAGGCGTCCCGGCGACGAGGTGCTCGTTGCAGACGGTGCCCGCCTCGGGGTCGAAGACCGCGCCGCCCAGACCGACGCCGAGAAGATCATCGAAGCGGCGGTTGAAGAGCTCGATCAGCCGCGGGTCGCTGCGGAAGTTGGTCGAGAGCCGCGCGTGCAGGTGCGGCCTGCGCATCACGCGCTCGCGGACCTTCGCGTACATCGCCACGTCCGCACGGCGGAACCGGTAGATGGACTGCTTCGGATCGCCGACGAGCGTGAGCCGCCCCGGCGCGACCTCCACGTCCCGCCAACTCGCCGCGGACGTCCCGTCCTCGCAGAGGAACAGCAGGATCTCCGCCTGCAGCGGGTCGGTGTCCTGGAACTCGTCCACGAAGACGTGATCGAACAGCGCCTGCGCCTCGGCGCGGACCCGCGGGTCGAGCAGCACGTCGCGCAGCCGCAGTAGCAGGTCCACCTGATCCACCTGGCGGTGGCGCGTCTTCACCTGTTCGTAGAGCGCGAGCACCACCGGTTGCGTGCGCGCGAGCCGCAGCGCCAGGTGCCGGAAGATGGGCCCGGTGACGTCGTCGCGCAGGGGACGCAGGCGCTCGGGATTCCGCGCCGGCGGCTCGTCCCAGAACTTCCAGGCGGACCAGGCGCGGTCGTCGCCCTCCTCGCCCTTGCGCGGGCGATCGGGCTCGGTGCGCACGCAGCGAAGCACCGCCGCGAGCACCGTGAAGAAGTCCTCGCTCGCGCGCGCCTCGGCCAGAAGACGCGAGCTCGACTTGAGCCAGCGACCGATGGGCCCGTTGCCCACGCCCTCCGCACGCTGCAGGAACTCGGACGCGGCGAGCTGGAAGGCAGCGAGATCCGGCGGGTCGAGCGCGGGGAGCGGCGGGACGTGATCGCGCGACTCGAGGAAGGCGCCCACCAGCGCGCGGAGGCCGGGCACCGAGCCGAACTTGAGCTTGCGCTCCTCGGCGGAGATGCCCGCGCGCAGGCAGGCAGAGACCGTCGCCTCAGTCTCGCGGACGAGGTCGGCTGGCACCGAGTCGCCGAGCAGCAACTCGAGCGTCCCGTGGTCGGCCGCGCGCAGGAGGGAGTCGAAGGCCTCGTCCTGGAGAGGAGTCGCGTCGTCGCAGATCTCGTACGACGGACTGAGCTTCGCGGCGCACGGGTGCAGCCGCAGCAGGCGATCCGCGAAGCCGTGGATGGTGCCGATCCACGCCGTGTCCAGGTGCTCCAGCGCGCGGGAGAGCCGCTCGCGACGCAGGTCGCTCACGGGTTCTCGTTGGAGATCGAGCAGCGCCTTGCGGACACGGAGCTTCAGCTCACCCGCGGCCTTGCGCGTGAACGTGACCGCGGCGATGCGCGGGAGTGGCAGCGCGGGGAGGTCGTCATCCGCGGGGGCGACGAGCTCGAGCAGCCGCGCCACCAGCAGCGTTGTCTTTCCGGTCCCGGCGCCTGCGTCCACCACCACATTGCGGGTTCGCTCGTGGATCGCGGCGTCGCGGGCGGACTGATCAGCAGGGGGAGGCATCAATTACCTCGAGGCAACGAAGCGAGCCGGAACAGCCCGGGCCGGCAACAGACGAACGGAACAGGACGGAGCTGCCGGCCTCCGTGCCGGCCTCCGTGCCGGTGCGTGCGTGTCGTGCGTGTCGTGCGTGTCGTGCGTGCGGGCGCGAGTGCAAGA
>CAZAIE010000984.1:0-3285 GCA_964485035.1 uncultured Myxococcaceae bacterium
GCTCGGCGACGGGCGCGGCGGCGGCACAGGCGAGCGCCACGCACTGGGCGAGCGAGAGGCGCGCCGGCGAGACGTGCACGCGGACGAGGTCGCACACCACGGGCAACACCCGCGGCCCGGGGACGTCGAGCAGCGCGAGCCAGTCCTCGAGCGGCAGCTCCGCGAGCCCGGTCGCCGACCGCAGCAGCTCGAGCCCCAGGGTCTGGACCTCCTCCTCGCTGGAGCGCAGGAGCGGGAGCAGCCGGGACAGGGGCAGGCCCGAGAGCCGCTCCGAGTGGTGTCGGCGCAGCATCGCCTCGGTCCAGCCGCGGACGGTGCGCGAGGTCGCGCGCTCGAAGACCCGCAGGAGCTCGTCGAAGCCCTCCCACCAGGCGTCCTCGAACATCGGCGCGGGCACGAGGTCCTTCAGCGACTGGCCGGGTGGGAGCGTCACGCCTCCGGGCACGGGCGCGAGCACCTTGGAGCGGCCGAAGAGGACGTGGCACAGGCCCCAGGCGTCCAGCAACTGGGCGGGCGTGCGCAGGTGCTCGTCGCGGTAGAGCGGCAGGGCGACGACCATCGCCGCACGGAACCGGGCCGGATCGCGCAGCGCCAGGCGGCGGAAGTAGCGGAAGGCGCGTCGCTGCAGGTAGGCCCGCGTGCGGCGCGAGAAGAGCGAGAGGTCGGAGCCGAACGGACCTTCCGCCTGGGTGGGGAGATCCAGCCGGCGCGCCAGCCTCGTCTCCTCGACCCATCTCCGGGACTGGGCGTCCCAGCGGCCGCGCCTTGCCAGACGACGCAGCGAGAACCGGTCGAACCCGGCCAGGAAGTGCGCCATCGCCTCGTCGTCGCCGGCCTGCTCGGCCAGCTTGAAGAGCCGCTTCACCAGCGCCCGGTGGTGCACCCGCGAGAGGTCCGTGTCGAGGTAGCGCAGCAGGCCCTGGCGCACGGCCGGACGCGGGTCTGCGTACCAGGGCGCGGCCAGTGCCCCCAGCGCGGCCTCATCCGTCGTGGACTTCACGACGGCTGCGAGGGACGCGCCGTCCCCGGCAGCGAGCAGCGCGTCGAATGGAGAGCCAACCGCCATGGGTGGACGATGGGGCGCGGCCCGGAAAGGGTCAAGCCGGGGCAGCGCCCGCGAGCAGCTCCTGCAACTGCGTGAGCCAGGCGCGCGCCGCCGCCTCGTCGTCCAGCCGGCGGGTGGAGAGCTGCGCCAGCTCCGCGCGCGGCAGCGGATTGACCTCCAGCAGCCGCGCCAGCTCCGCCCTCGTCGCCGCGAGGTCCTCGGGGAGCGTGGTCTCCAAAAAGAACGCGACGATCGCCTCGTCGGTGCGCCGGCCCTCGGCGGCGGCGTCGGGGAAGTACGCGCCCAGGAAGTTCGCCAGCGTCGGGAACCGCGCCTCGAGGTCCATCACTTCTCCGGGAAGGCGGTGATGATGCGGTAGGTGGTCTCGTCCAGCTTCTGCAGGACGACCCGCGCGCCCTTCGCCTCGTAGAGGCTGGTGTCGCCGCGCAAGAGCCCCCGGCCCACGACCTCCTCGCCGCGGTACGAGAGGGTGAGCATGGAGTTCACGGGAACGCGCTTCATCCAGTCGGCGAGGTAGGTGGCGCGCGCGGAGATGGCCGCGTCGATGACGCGGAAGGTCGTCGCCTCGTCGGTGAACGAGCCCGAGCCGCTGATGTCCGGCTCGGTGGTCAGGCGGTCGACGATCTCCTGGTCGGTCTTGCCGGTGTGGCGGGTGAGCGCGTGGCGGTAGAAGCGCTCCAGCACCGTCCGCTCCGGCAGGTTCGCGTTCGCGGGCTGGGCGCGGAAGCGGGCGAGCACCGAGACCGGGTCCAGGCCCGTCGCGGTGGGCGCGTCCACGACGGGCGTCGTCCCGCCCAGGCTGGCCACGTAGCCGTCGAGCAGCGTCCGCGCCTCGGGCGCGAGCTGCGACTGCCCGAGCCGGGTCAGCGCGGCGGTACGCGACGCCTCGGTCATCGCCGGCAGCGCGAGGATGGTCAGGCCCTGGCCCAGCTCCGCGGCGCTCAGCGTCCGCCCGCCGTCGCTCTCGGCCGAGGTCATGTGCGCGAGCCAGAAGTCGAAGAGCCGGGGCGCGTCCACCGAGGGGTTGTCGGCGAAGGCCTGGAACGCCTCGGTGGCCTTCGGGCCGACCATCCCCGAGGCGAGCACCGCGCGCACGGCATCGGTGACCGCCGGCTTGTCCAGCTTCTCCACGTCCACCGCGAGCAGGTAGAGCGAGGAGAGCGCCTCGGCGAGGTTCAGGTTCTCCTGGTACTCGCTCTCCGGCAGCCGGTAGCGCGCGAGCAGCGCCTGGAACCGGTCCAGCGCCGCCGCGGTCGCCTGCGCCCGGTCCGGGTCGATGGGGTCGCTGGGCGTCTCGGGCTCGTTCGGCGTCACCGGGCCGGTGGGGAAGCGCTGGTCGAGGAGCGCCCGGGCCTCGGTCGAGAGCTTCGCAGCCCGGAGCGTCGCGAGCGCCTTCTCACCCGGCGCGCCGGCGAGTTCGGGCGAGGCCAGCAGCCGCAGCCCGGCCTCGAGCTCGGCCGCCGTCACGCCCTGGCCCGCCTGGTTCTCCGCGGCGCTCGCGTGCGCGAGCCAGCACTCGAAGCGGCGCGGGCCGTCCACCACGGGGTTGGCGGCGAAGGCCTGCAGCATCGGCCCCGCCTTGCTCCCCAGGCTCCCCGCGGCGATGACCGTGCGCACCGCCTCGGCCGCCTGCGCGGGATCGACTCCGGGCGCGAGCAGCTCGTGCAGGGCCGAGTACGCCTCGGGCAGGTTCAGGTTCTGCTGGTACTCGCTCTCCGGCCGGCGGTAGAGCGCCACCACCTCGAAGAAGCGCGCGACCGCCTTGGGCGTCACCACTGCGGGGTCGGGCAGCTCGGCCTCGAGCAGCGCGCGGGCGGTGGCAGTGAGCTTCGCGGTGCGCAGCCGCTCGACGGCGGCCGTCCGGTCGGCCGGCGAGAGATCCTGCATCGCCACCAGTGCCAGGCCCTCGCGCAGCTCGACCTCGTCCACCTTGGAGGCGCTGGAGCTCGCGCCCGCCGCCGAGGCCGCAGCCCAGCAGTCGAAGACCTGCTTGGTGGTGCGGCCGACCGCGAACTGCTTCAGCTCTGCGGCAGCGGTCTTGGAGAAGCTCGCTTGCGCCAGCGCCTTCTCGATGGCCTCTGGGATCAGGCCGGCGTCCGCGGGATCGACCCCCTTGGCGAGCAGGTAGAGCGCCGTCAGCGCCCTCGGGCGATCGATGTTCGCACCGCTGCGCGCGAGCCGCGCCACCGCGTCCGAGAAGGCCTGGACCGCCTCCACGC
>CAZAIE010000985.1:0-3284 GCA_964485035.1 uncultured Myxococcaceae bacterium
GGGCAGGGGAGCGCCCTCAGCAAGGACGCGCTCGAGCTCCTTCCGCGCGATGCGGACGTGGGTGCCGATGACCACGGTACGGATGGCGCCGCAGGCGATGAGCGCCGGAAGCGTGCGGACCCGGTCGATCCCCAGGATGGCCGCGGCCTGGCGCAGGGAGACCGCCTCAGCCCGGGGGCGGGCGCTTGCCCGCTGCACCTCGGAGAGGGTGGCCTCGATGCGCTCGAGCGCGCTCTGGAGGTCCGCGGGGAGCATCAGGCCTGCGTGCCTCCCTCGGAGTCCTGGGAGGGCTCAGGACGCGCGCGGCGGACGCGCCCGGAGGATTTGACGTAGGCGCGCGCTGCAGCGGTCAGGCGGTCCTTGGCGGCCTCGTATCCCTGCTCTTCGGTCTCGGCGAAGTGGAGGGCGGCGGCACAGAGCCGCTCCCAGGGGCTTCGGTAGGCATCGCGGATGGGGTCGCATCCCAGGTGCCCGAGACGCTGCAGGCGCTTCCGGTGGGCGGCGCAGATGCCGGCTCGCTCTGCCGGGCGGTCGCAGTCCTGGACGGTGCAGGTGCCGGGGGCGGTCATGGCTGCCCCCGGGTGCCACTTTGGGACAGGCAGGCCAGGACCTGCGGCTTGAGCTCGGCGAGCTGCGCCAGGTCCTCGGAGGAGGCCGGGCCGTGGACGCGGAGCATCCGGCCCAGGTCGGCCGTGACGGTGACCCCGCGGGCGGCGAGGCGGGCGAGCAGGTTCATCAGGCGACCTCCGTCTGCAGAAGCTGGCGGACCCATGCCTCGTCGTTTGCGACCTCAGGCGATGGGGACCGGGACTCTGCCGTCTGCTCAACTCCTCGAGGGACGGCAGGGGACGGGGACTGGGACTCCCCTAAAGGGAGGGAGTCCCGTCCCCCTCCGGTCCTGGGGACTAGTCCCCCTCGGAGTCCCCCTGAGTCCCCATCGGATTTCCCAGCGAGCACCCAGCCCTCGCAGCGCGCCCCGCTGAACTTCTGGACGATGCGACCAGAGCCGAAAGCCGCCGCGAGAGCCTGGTCGACGGCGGCCTTGGCGCCTCCAACCCGGTCGCGGAGTGCCTTCGCTCCAATCGGCTCCCGGGACTGGGCGATAGCGGAAACGACCTCCTCGAGCAGGGTCGCAGCTTTGGCCTCTCGGCGGCGGCGGGCGGGCGCATCAGCAACTTCCTGGGCTGCCTCGGAGTGGCTGGAGTACTCGGCCTGGGTGGCCGTTCGGAGCGCCCCGCGGAAGTCAGGGTCGCGGACCAGGAACGTGTCCGGAGGCATCCCGGCGTTGTTGCTCTTGACGACCGAGAGGCGCACGAGCGAGGGGGCACCTTCCACGCGGGGCAGGCTCTCCAGCGCCGCAACCCACCGGGCGCCGTCCGTGAGCCCGCTTGCCCCGCGCGATCCTGCGGCGGCTGCGGCGTCGTGACCGGCCTGGGAAGGTCCCCGGCGGGCAGCCTTGGACGTGTGGTGTGCGCAGAGGACGGAAGGCGTCCCCGGCAGGGACACCAGCCGCTCGAGGCTCTGAATGAACTTGGTCGCCTGCGAGTTGTCGACCTCCACCTCGGGGCCGGCGAAGCGGGCGAGGGGGTCCAGAAGAACGGCCGACCACGGCCCATCGCGCTCCAGCAGGTCGAGCAACTCCCAGTACACGCCGGTGACAGGCAATCCCACAGCAGGATCGCGCAGCCGGTGGGGCGGGACAGGGGCCGGCTGCTCGGCGGTCAGCGCCACGTTTCGTCCCGCCGCGGGGAGCACGAAGATCCGTTCCAGGGCGACGTCGATCTCTTGCCTCGTGAGGCCCATCGCCAAACCTGCGAAGTAGAGGCGGTGGTCGACCTCGCCGCGGTCTTCCTCAGCCAGGACCAGCAGCACCTTCCCTGGGGTTGCGACCTGAAAGCCGAACCAGTCGCGCCCGGTGGCTACCGAGAGCGCAAGGAGGATGAGCGCCCAGGACTTCCCGGCAGCTCCCGGCGCGATGAGCAGCGCGACGCGAGCCAGGGCGAGCACGCCCGAGTCGGGCCGTCCATCGACCGTGCCAGTCAGAAGCCAACGAAGAGGTGCGGGCGCCACAGAGAAAGCCTCTGCGGAGCGAGCAGCCAGCGGGCCCCACAGGTCAGCCACCGAGCTCCGGCGGGCAGCGCTCTCGTCAAGCAGGGGGCGGGAGGGGTCGAGGAGCTCCGCCGCTTCTGCGCGAAGGCGCGCGAAACGCTGGCGCGCCTCCGCCCGGTCGGCGACGATCCGCAGGTACGCGGGGAGTGACTCCGCCGCTGCCTCAGCGGTCGCAAGGTCTGCCAGGTACGCGGGGCCGCCGGCTTGGACGATGGTCCCGGCTCGCGCCAACTCCCCGTTGACGAGGACGACGTCCACTCCCTCCGCGCCATCCTCCCGCACGGCCGCCATCGCAGAGCGGATCGCCTGGTGGCGCGGGTCAGAGAATGCGGCTGCCGAGAGGCCGTCGAGCACGGCCAGGGGCGCGGCGCCAGCGAGCACCGTTCCGAGCACTGCCCGTTCGGCCGCGAGGTCCGCGAGCATGGGGCTGGTGGTGGTCATGGCCGCGCCTCGATCCGCACCTCGAGACCCCACGGCGCGCGCCGCTGCTCGTAGCGCCAGCGCACGCGGGCGCCGTCCCCGTCGTCGACGCCAAGCCAATCGGCGAGCTCGTCGCGCACGGCCTTGAGCCCTCCGGAGAGGTTGTCGGTGTCGAGGCCCTTCGGGCTCGGCGAGCACCTGGTCAAAATGCAGAGCCACGGCCCGGGCCCGACCCGTCGCCGGAAGGGGCCCGGGTCCCCAGGTAGGGCGAAGCGCTCACGGCAGGCCAGCCAGAGGGCGGTCGCCACTCGCTGGCGCTCTTGCTTCACCCGGCGGGCACGCGCCTGCCAGCACCCGTGGCGGTCGTTCTGTCCACGCCCGAGACGGAAGCCGTCGATGGTGACGGAGAGCGGGAGCGCGGTCATGGCGTGCCCTCGGCGATCTGCCGCGCATCGCGCTCCGCCAACTCCGCGACCTCGGCCTTGGCGAGCCGGGCTTGGAGCAGGGCCACGGTGCCGGGGCGAATCAGCAGCCCAGCCAGGGCGCGCGCGAGCGTTGCCCTGTTGGTTCCGAGGATGGCCTGGGTGGCGGCTTCCCCATGCGAAGCGACCAGCCGGGCGATGGTCTCGCGCTGCGGCTTGGGGAGGGGAAGGCTTCCGGGGGCGTACTTGCTTCGTGGCGCGGTGTTCATGCTCCCGATGGTGCAGATCCACGCGCGGCCGGAGAACGGGGGCTAAGGCCCGACCCCTTAGCCC
>CAZAIE010000986.1:0-3283 GCA_964485035.1 uncultured Myxococcaceae bacterium
CGTGGTGGGGGTGCAGTTCGGCGGGGCGCTGAAGAACGTGGTGGCCATCGCCGCCGGGTGCGCCGACGGGCTGGGGTTCGGCCTCAACGCCCGCGCCGCGCTCATCACGCGCGGGCTCGCGGAGATCACCCGGGTGGCGGTGCGCAAGGGGGCGAACCCCATGACCCTGGCCGGCCTCTCCGGGCTGGGCGACCTGGTACTCACCTGCACCGGCGAGCTCTCGCGCAACCGGCAGCTCGGCCTGGCGCTGGGGCAGGGCGCGAAGATGAGCGAGGCGCTGCACGACAAGCGCAGCGTCGCCGAGGGAGTGAAGACCACCGTGAGCGCGGTGCAACTCGCCGAGCGGCTGGGCATCGTGATGCCCATCGCCCAGGAGGTGCACCGCATCCTCTTCGAGGACAAGCCGGCGCGGCAGGCGGTGGTGGACCTGATGACCCGAGAGCTGAAGGCGGAGCTGTGACCATGCGACGACACCTGTGCATCCTGGCCGTGCTGACCTCCTCCCTGGCCGGCTGCGACTGCGGCGACGGGCAGACCAACACCACGAAGGGCGAGCTCACGTTCTCGTCCGACATGCAGTTCGGCGTCCTCGGCGTGGGCGAGACGCTCACCCGCGAGGCGAAGCTCAAGAACGTGGGGACCGCCGAGGTGGTGGTCGAGCGCTTCGAGGTCACCGGGCCGTTCAAGGCCTGCCTGCGGGAGTCCGACGGGACCTGCGGCAAGTCGGCCTCGCTGGGCGTGGCCGAGGAGCGGCTGGTGGACGTGACCTACGCCCCCACCGAGCCCAACCCCGACGAGGAGACCAACCACCAGGGGGACATCACTGCGGTCAACGACACCGCCAAGCCGCGCCTCACCATCCACGTGGTGGGCCACGCCGTGCCGACCCGGCTGACGGTCGACCCGGCGCGCCTGGACTTCGGGGACGTGGAGGTGGGCGGCGCCAAGGAGATCGCCCTGACGCTGGAGAACCGCGGCCTCGACCCCGTGGAGGTCACCGAGGCGACGCTCGACTCGTCCGCGTTCACGGTGGACCTCGCCGCGCTGAAGGCCCGCCTGGCCCGGGGCGCCAAGGTCAGCACCCCGGTGAAGTACGCCCCCAAGGCCGGTCAGTCCGACGCGGCGGTCCTGGCCCTCACCACCAACCTGCCGCTGCAGCCCAAGCTCGAGATTCCGCTGACCGGCAAGGGGCTGCTCGAGAAGGTCTCCTTCTGCTTCGGGTTCGAGGGTGAGACCCAGACCTGCCTGCCCGACGCCCAGGGCCGGGTCTCCGGGCTCCTGGACTTCGGCGCGCTCGACGACAAGGCGGTGAAGAAGGCGACGGTGACGCTCAAGAACGAGGGCAACGTCCAGGTCGAGCTTCTGGGCATGGCGGGCGGCGTCTCCACCACCAGCGACGAGACCGCGCGGCGCAACCCCTGCGCCCTGGCGGCCGCGGACCTCGTGCCCGACTTCACCTTCGTCCCCACCGCCTTCGGCGCGAAGCTCCCCGAGGACGGCCCGGGCGCGCCGCTCACCCAGTCGCTCTCGGTGGAGTACTCCCCCACCTACCACTGTGCCCTGGACACCTCCGACTCCGGCGTGGTGAGCGTGAAGGCGGGAACGGGGCCCAAGTCGCCCTGGTTCCGGCTCGACCTGCGCGGCTACTCAAAGGTGGGGCTGGTGAAGGTGAACAACGTCTCCTGGAACGTGGCCACGGTGGTGGTGAAGGACTACAAGGTCTTCAACACCGGCAGCGGGCCGCTCCAGGTCACCAAGGTGGAGTTCACCGAGGGCCTGGGCGACCGCGACTGCGACGAGGGCTGCGCCACGCGCGTGGCCTGCTCGAAGAGCACTAGCCTGGAGTGCAGCCTGTTCTCCTGGGCCACCGGCCCCACCCCGGTCCAGGTCCCAGCCGCGGCGCCGAACTCGACCACCGAGGCCGTGGTGGGGAGCGTGCAGTACTCGGCGGTGACGCTCTGCCCGGGGGGCACGGTTCCTGACGGGGGCGTCTGCTCCCCCAAGAGCACCGTGCGCGTGTGCGTCCGGGTCTCGACCTCCGACCCGTTCCACCCCGAGGCTTGTGGCGAACTCGAGGGCACGGCTTTTTAGTGAACGTGACGACCGAAGTCCGCAGTTGACCCCGGGGGGAGCGAAGGTACCATCGTCGCCGTGTCCGGCCTCCTGCGACCGTTGCTCTCCCTGCCCCCGGTGCTCGACGCCTGGCAGCGCCTGGTCGAGGCGCTCCCCGGCGACGACGTCGAGCTGCCCGCGCCCGACCTCTCGTGGCTCGAGGTCCACTCCACGGTGGTCTACCCGCTCATCGCCATCGGAACGGTGGCGCTGCTGGTGGTGGCCATCCTCGCCGCGTGGCGCTCGGACGACATGTCCGGGATCCTCAAGGTCGAGTACAAGCGCGAGATCATCGTGCTCCTGCGCCGCGAGCCCGCGGGCATCGCCATCCACTCCCTGGCCAAGCGCCTGAAGCTGAGCGTGCACCGGGTGGACGTGCTCACTCAGGAGATGGTGCGGGACGGCCAGATCGCCGTGGACGTTCGCCAGGGCGTGAAGGTCGCGCGGATCCGCTTCTGACCAAGGGAAGGGGCCGAGGTCCACCGTGCCGTCGAGGTGGCGCGAGACCGCCTGCCCCGAGGCGTCCTGCTTGAAGACCAGGCGGCCCTGGGGGGGGCGATGGACGGCCGGTGGCAGTCGGCGCACTCGGTGAGCGCGCAGTCGCTGCGGTGGCCGGCGGTCCCGCAGGCTGCCTCTCCCGAGCCGGTTCCAGGAGGGGGGTGCGCCGCAGTCCTGGAGCCTGGTCGGCGGCGAGGCGGTAGCCGTGGCAGTACACGCCGGAGCAGGTGAGGGAGGTCGCGTCGTAGGCGGGGGCGCCGTGCTGGGTCCGGGCGAGCGAGGCCTCCCGGCAGGTCGGGGAACACGACGGCGCCGGGCTCGTGATCGCCGTGGCCGGGGTTCTTCAGCGCGCGGAAGACCTGGTGGCACTCGCTGTAGGGGACCGGGCCGCGCAGTCGCCCGGCGCGCCCCACCGCGGGGATGGACGTCCGGGTGTTCCCCTGGACGTCGCGAGGCGGCCCCGGGCTCTCGGCCGAGCCGTGGCCGTCCGTACAGCCCTGGCCGACCTGGACGGTCCCGTCCGCGTGCGTTGCGGCCACCTGCACGCCGTCCCGAAACGCCTCGCGGTGGCAGGCGTGGCAGCGGCGGTCGGGAGGGTGGAGCTCGCTGGAGCCGTGGCAGGTCCCGCAGGAGGCCTCGCCGCGTCCGACGACGTTCCAGCAGGGCTTGGTGT
>CAZAIE010000987.1:0-3279 GCA_964485035.1 uncultured Myxococcaceae bacterium
GACGAGTTCAGCCTGGACGCCCCGCTGAACGGCGACGAGTCCGGCAAGAGCTCCCGCGCCGACCGCTTCGCCTCCGCCACCGCCGCCGCCGACGACACCCTCGCCGACCACGAGCTGAAGGAGATCCTCCGGGTCAAGCTGGGCGAGTTCGGCAAGAAGCTGAAGGACAAGGAGCGCTACATCTTCGAGAAGCGGCTGGTCGCCGAGGAGCCGATGACCCTCCAGGAGATCGGCGACCACTACGGCCTCACCCGCGAGCGCGCCCGCCAAATCGAAGCGAAGCTCGTCCGCGAGCTCAAGTCGTGGATCCAGCGCGAGGTCCCCGACTTCAAGGACCTGGAGATTGGCCCGCGGTCGTCGGACTAGCGCAAGGTCCTGACATGGATGTCAGGTTGCACGGTTGGGAGGGATGAAGCGCTGTTGTCCAAGTTGTTGGATTTGCAGCTTCTTCGTGAACACTGGCCTGGGCCCGAGGCTTGCACAACGGGTCGGCGCCACGCTGACAACGGAGCCGCCCATGCGTCCCAGCCTCCTCGCCGCCGTCGCTGCCTCGGTCCTCTGCCTCCCCACGCTGGCCTCGGCAGCAGGGCCGGTCATCCAGGGCGGAATGATGCGGACCACGCTCACGGACGGTGGGGACGCACGGTACGGCCAGCTCGACGGTGGCGGGTTCAAGGTCGGCTTCGAGGTGGGCAGCGGCCACCTCCGCAACGAGTGGGCGTTCAACTACCACGTGCTCACTGGCTTCAACGAGTCGAACTACGGGAATCACCGGCTCACGTTGGGCGGCTTCAGCTACCAGCTCTCCTTCATGTTCCTGAAGACCGGCTTCACTCCGTACCTCGGCCTGGGCGTCGAGGGCGGGCAGGCGGTGCTCCAGGAGGACTACCGGTACTCCAGCTTCTACGGCGGCTGGGCCATGCCCGAGGTCTACCAGGGGCTGTACCTGCGGCCCTACGGCATCGCCGGCCTGCGGATGCAGTTCGGGTTCGGCCTCGGGCTGCGCGCCGAGGTGACCGTGAGCTACTTCCGCGAGTTCGTGGCCGTGGGCACCAACCTCGGGCTCTCGTACACTTGGTGAGGGACGCGCGGGCGTTCAGAAGTGCAGGACGATCCCGGCTGTCCCTCCCACCGCGAGCAGGTGCGCCTGGGTCGAGCTGCTGTGGGTGTACTGGCCCGAGGTGTGTTGGCTGCCGGTGCGCGCGAAGAGATAGCGGAGCGTGATGTCCGCCGAGAGCCCGAAGTGCTCGGAGACCAGGTACTCCGCTCCGGCGGTCAGCGCGGCCCCGAGTACCACCGGCGGATCCTCGTGTTGGCCGGCGTTGGGCTCGACGCCCGAGTCGTCCTGCTGATGCGTGAAGTAGTAGGCCCAGTCGACCTCCGCCTGCAGGTAGGGGACGAGCGCGCCGGGACGCAGGTCCGTGAAGTGGTAGCGCAGGGTAGGGGCCAGCTGGAATCCGCCGATGCCGCTGAGGCTCCAGCTGAGCTGCTCGTCGCCATAGTGCGATTGGCTCCCGAGGGCCCCATACGCCAGGTAGATGCCCAGGGAGAGCGAGTAGCGGTCCCAGTGGTACCCGACCTGGACCGGGGTGGTCAGGTTGATGACTCCGGCCAGTGGGAAGGTGCGGTCCACGAGGCCGACGCCGAGCTGGATGCCGTCGCGAACGGGTGGGGCGCCCGGGGCTGCTCGGCACGGGCCTGGAGGGGAAGGGCCAGACTGGACACGACGAGAACGGCGAACAGGGTCTTCATGGGCTTGCCTCGGGGACGTGAGCGGGCCGTGCGGGGCCCGCGTCCAGACCCCGGAGCAGCGGTTGTGCCAACCCGGTTGCGAGAGCGCGCTCGGCGCGGAGCTGTGCAGGTGTGCGGCGAACGACCCGGTCGCTGTGCATCGGGAAGCACTCGCAGGCGCCCTTTGCGTTCTTGCCGGCGGGCGGTGTCTACCTGTCTGGACGTCGTTCTCCTGGGAGCCCCCGTGCGCGTACCCCTTGCCGTCGTGACCCTCGGCGCGGCTCTCGCCGCCTGCAGCCCGTTCGTCGCGGTTCCTCTCCCCGACGTCGCGCCGACCGCCCGGGACCCTGCCCACGAGCAGGGGCGGCAGGCGCTGCTCGCGAGGCTCTCCGAGGCCCAGCGGTCCGGACGGATGTTCTCGGGCCAGCACGTGGGGACCGCCGACTCACCGACGGGGAGCTGGCTCCGGGACCCCTCGCTGCTCACCGTCGGGACGCACGAGGTCTCGGTGATGGGCATCGAGTTCAGCTACGGCGACTACTCGACCATCCGGGACGACGCGGTGCAGAGCGTCATCGACTTCGCCAGGCGCGGGGGCATCGTCACCATCGCCAGCGCGCCGGCGAACCCCGCGGCCGGAGAGGGCCCCTGGGAGCGCTCTTTCACCGACCTCGCCGCGCTGCTCGACTCCTCCACCCCCGCCGGGAAGAACTGGGCGGTGATGAAGGCCAACCTCGCCATCAAGCTCCAGCCCATCAAGGACGCCCACGTCGTCGTCCTCTTCCGTCCCTTCCCGGAGATGAACGGCGACTGGTTCTGGTGGGGCAAGCCCTCCGACCCGCAGACCTTCAAGGACCTGTGGATCGACCTGCACCACTACCTGGTCCAGGAGAGGCAGATGGACAACCTCGTCTGGACCTACGCGCCCATCCACCGGGAGTGGGACACCCAGGCGCCCACCGACGCCTTCTACCCGGGTGGCGACTACGTGGACGTGGTCGGGCTCTCCTACTACACGAACTCCGCGGACGATGAGCTCGACAAGCACGGCGGCTGGACCGCCCTCGCCGCCCTGGGCAAGCCGATGGCGCTCACCGAGCACGGGCCCAAGCCCAGGTCGGACGTCGCCGGCAACGGCTCGGTCGACTACCGCAGGCTCCTGGCGCTCCGGCGCGCGCACGCCTTCTCCTACTTCCTGGTCTGGTCGAGCTGGAGTGGGAACAAGATGGCGCTGCGGGACACGCCCCACGGCGAGGCGCTCCTCGACGACCCGACGGTGCTGAACCTCGAGTGACGGGACGAGGGGCTGGACGCCGCGCTTCGCGATCCGGGGACAGCGCCCTGGGGAGGCGCGAGAATGCCGCATGCCCTGGACGACCTCGAAGGACGGCCTGAAGACCCGCTTCCGACTCTCGGGAGGCTGGGGGCTGGGCAGCGTGTTCGCATTGCCCTTTGCGCTGGCGTTCTTCGGCGTCTTCGGCCCCGGGTTCCTCGGAGCGGGCTCGATGATCCTCGACGTCCGCTGCGAGCGGGGGCAGGGCGCCGAGG
>CAZAIE010000988.1:0-870 GCA_964485035.1 uncultured Myxococcaceae bacterium
CATCGTGGTGCGGCTGGGGGCCTACCGGCTCCTGGCGCAGGCGGGCGAGCAGGCCGCGGCGATCAAGCTGGTGCACCGGCTGCAGCTCGGGGGCGACGACGGCGAGCGCGAGCAGCTGCTGCGGGCGCTGGGCCGGCTGGGAGGCGGGCTCGCAGCCGAGGCGCTGCGGCGCCAGTTCCAGGAGTGCCCGAGCGACGACCTGAAGGCGGTCTGCGCGGAGATGCTGGGCAACCTGCAGGACGCGGCGGCGCTCCCGCTCCTGGAGCCGGTGGCGAAGAAGTGGTTCGGCCAGAAGCACCTCAAGGAAGCGTGTCACCTCGCCGTGCTGCGCATCCGCACGGCGACGCGGGGAGGGCCGTCGTGACCAACCTGCCCCCCAAGCCGGCCGACAACGAGCAGGAGGAGCTCCAGCGGCTCGGCCAGGCCCTGCTCCCCGCGGTGGCGCGCTGTCTGCGCACCGCGGCCATCTACCGGCTGGACAACGAGGTGGTGCGCAAGGTGGTCCAGGAGACGCTGGCGGCGCTGGAGCCGGTGCTGCGGCTCAAGGGCACTGTCCGCCTGCAGGTCATCGGGCAGCACGCCTTCCTCAACCAGGCGGCGCTGCGGGTGAAGGACGCGTACCTGGAGGCCCTGCTCACCCTCAAGCGAGCCTTCGACCGCTTCGGCGTCCACGAGATCTCCTTCGCCGAGGACGTGCGCGAGGCGGACTTCATGGAGTTCCTCTCCGCCTTCCAGCGCTACCTGCGCGCCGAGGACCCCACCGGGCTGCGCAACGAGCGCTTCGCGCGCATCGGCGTGCGTGCCGTCCAGACCGCGGTCCGCGAGCGCTCCGAGGCCATCGACGAGCGTCAGAACGTGCTGCGGCTGTAC
>CAZAIE010000988.1:880-3273 GCA_964485035.1 uncultured Myxococcaceae bacterium
GTGGTGGACCTGAAGATCGCCGTGGACGAGGTGAAGCGCGGCTCTCCCCGGCCCCCGCTGAACCGGCTGCGCCAGGACCTGCAGGCGCTGGTCGACTTCTCCTTCGGCCACGAGTCGTTGCTGGTGGGCCTGACCCGCAACGACTCCACCCGGGGCGAGCACGCCTACCACGGCGCCGCGGTGGCGGTGCTCTCGCTGCTCCTGGGACGGCGCCTGGGCGTGGACAAGAAGGCGCTGGTGGACCTCGCGCTCGGCGGCGCCTTCCACGACCTGGGGCGCGTGGAGCTGCCCGAGTTCACTGGCACCGAGTCGGCCGAGGGCGAGTACGCCGCGGCCGCGCAGCGCGTGCCGCTGCGGACGGTGCTGCACCTCTCGGCCGCGGGGCTGCACCGCGAGTCGCTGGAGCGCATCGTCATCGCCCACGAGCACACCCTGCCCCTGGCGCCGGAGCGGGTCCCGCCGCCCTCGCCGATGGCCCGCCTCATCGCCGTGCCCTGCGCCTTCGACCTCATGACCGCCCCGCCGCCGCCTCGGCCCGCGCTCCCCCCGGACCAGGCGCTGCGGCTCCTCCTGGACCGGTGCGGGACCCGGTTCGATCCACGCATCGTGAAGCTGTTCGTGGCCACGCTGGGGCTGTACCCGGTGGGCACCACGGTCAAGCTGAGCGGGGGCCAGACCGCGGTGGTCATCGACGCGCCCCAGGACCCGGCGCAGGTCGCGCTCCCCCGGGTGCGGGTCATCCGCGACGCCAACGGCCCGGCCGACTACGTGGTGGACCTCGCCCAGCCCGGCGAGCGGCTGCGGGTGGTGGCGGCGGTGGACGCGAAGCAGGAGAAGGTGAACGCCACCCACTTCCTGTTCGCCTGACGCCGGGGGACGTCAGCGCAGGCCGTCCAGCGCCTGGCTGGCGAGCGCCACGCCCTCCCGCCAGCCCACGTCGCGCGCAGTGGACGCGGCCTGCTCCAGCCGCTGGCGGGCCTCGGTGGGCTTCGCGCTGGAGGCGAGCAGGCGGCCGGCGTTGTAGTGGATGCGCGCCTGGTCCACGCGGTCGCCGGAGCGGTTCGCCAGCTCCAGCGCGTGCTCCAGGAGCATCAGAGCGTCGGGCAGGGCGCCCTCGCCGGCGAGCACCCCCGCAGTGTTGATGAGCGCCTTGGTCTCGCCGGGCAGGCTCACCACCCGCCGCGCCTGCTCCCGCGCGAGCTCGAAGAACTCGCGCGCCTTGGCCGCGTTCCCCAGCTTCGCGTACACCCGCCCCAGCCGGTTCAGGTGCTCCCAGTAGAAGTCCTGGTTCTTCGTCGGCCGGCCCCCGATGGTGGAGAAGCTCTCGGTCAGCCGCTGCGCCGCGCCCTCGAGGTCTCCCCGCGCCTCCAGCGCCGCGCCCAGGTCGCCCAGGAGCGTGGCCTGCAGCTCCACGTCGCGCAGCCGCCCCGAGAGCCGCAGCGCCTCCTCCAGCGCCCGCTCGGCCTCGGGGATGCGGCTGGCCTGGACCAGCAAGAGCGCCTTCTGCCGCAGCGCCTCGGCGCGCTCCGCGGCGCAGAGGTGGCCCGCCAGCCGCCCCAGCACCGCGTCGGCGAGGAGGATGGCCTCGTCCTGCGAGGCGCGCGCGAGGCAGGGCAGGGCCTGGGAGAGCTGGGTGAGCAGCCAGCTCGCGTTGCGCTCGGTCACCGGGGGCTTGGCGAGGACCGGCAGCGCGGTCTGCAGCGACTGGCGGTAGTAGGTCGCCGCCGCCCCCAGAAGGCCCCGGGCCTGCAGCTCGGTCGCCGCCCGCGAGGTCCAGTAGATGGCGCGGTCGGCGACCTCGGCGGCGAGGTAGTGGTCGGCCAGCGCCCGCTCCCGGTCGCCCTCGGGCGGCGGGGCGCCGGCCTCGATCGCCTGGGCCAGCCGCAGGTGGATCTGCTTCAGGTCGGTGCGCAGCGCCTTGCCCAGGAGCAGGTCCTGGAGCAGCGCCTGGGAGAAGCGGTAGGTCTCGGCTGCGCCCTCGACCGGCGCGAGGACCTGTCGCTCCACCGCCTGCGAGAGCGCCTCCTCGAGCGGGAACTCGCCGTCCACCGCCCCGCGCAGGAGGTCCTGGGAGAACGACGGCCCCGCGGCCGCGGCGAAGCGAACCAGGGTCAGGCAGGCTGACGGCAGCCGGTCCAACTGCGCCTCCACTGCGAGCTGCAGGGAGGTCGGGACCGCGAGCTGCTCGATCGCCGGCGAGACCTGCCAGGCGTCGGCCAGCTTCTGGAGCGCCCCGGTGTCCACCATCAGCTGGGCGAGCTGCCGGGCGTAGTAGGGGTTGCCCAGCGCCCGCTCGCGCACGATGGCCGCGGCCCGCTCCGGCAGCGTCCCGTCGAGGTACTGGGCCGCCACCGCCACCGCGTCCTCAGCAGAGAGCGGCGCCAGCTGGACTC
>CAZAIE010000989.1:0-2362 GCA_964485035.1 uncultured Myxococcaceae bacterium
CCCCAAGGACGTGCTCTTCGCCGGCGAGCGACCCTTCCCGGCCCTCCCCGCGGTCGATCACTACGCCGGCTCCGAGAAGCTGATGCGCAAGGCGCTGCAGCTCCAGCAGGAGCTGGGCCTCGCCTTCGACGTGACCTTCGACCTCGAGGACGGCGCCCGTGCCGGCGCCGAGCGCGAGCACGCGGAGCTCGCAGCGGCCCTCATCGCCAGCCCCGAGAACCGGTCCGGTCGCATCGGCGCGCGCATCCACGACGTGCGCCACCCCCACTGGCGCGCAGATCTCGAGATCCTCCTGCGCGGGACGGCCGGGCGGCTGTCGTTCCTCACCCTGCCCAAGGCCTGCGGCGTCGGCGACGTCCGCGTGCAGCTCGATGCCCTGCGCGCGCTCGAGGAGGAGCTGGGCACCGCGCGTCCCATCCCCGTGCACGTGCTCATCGAGACGCACGGGGCGCTGCGCGAGGTGTGGGAGATTGCTGCGCTCCCCGGCGTCGAGAGCCTGGACTTCGGGCTCATGGACTTCGTCTCCGGTCACCACGGCGCGGTCCCGGGCAGCGCCATGACCAGCCCCGGGCAGTTCGAGCACCCGCTGGTGGTGCGCGCCAAGTGCGAGGTGGCCGCGGCGGCGCTCGCGCACGGCGTGGTCCCGACGCACAACGTCACCACCGAGCTGCGGGACAGGTCCTTCATCCGCGAGGACGCCCGCCGCGCCCGCGCCGAGTTCGGCTTCCTGCGGATGTGGAGCATCCACCCCAACCAGATCGCGCCGATCCTCGAGGCCATGCGCCCCGACTTCTCCGAGGTGCAGCTGGCCGGGGAGATCCTCGTGTCGGCCCAGGACGTGGACTGGGGGCCGACGCAGCACCAGGGCCGCCTGCACGACCGCGCCTCGTATCGCTACTTCTGGAGCCTGCTCGAGCGCGCCCGGGTCACCGGCGTGGAGCTGCCGGCCGAGGCGACGCGGCGGTTCTTCGGGGCGCTACACGGGGGCTGAATCACAGCGCGGCTCCGCCGCAACCGAGGTGCTCGTGCCGACCATCGAGCGGCGGAGCCGCGGTCGAGAGTCGAGAGTCGAGGGTCGAGGGTCGAGGGTCGAGGGTCGATCAGGGCTCAGTCCAGCGATGCTGGCCGAGGACGACGAGCGGGGCCTCGGTGAAGGAGCGGTGGGGGATCCCTGCCAGCGCGCGACGGACCGCATCGACCGCCGTCCGGTCTCCCATGAACGCGAAGTCGATCTGATCGTCGGGGCGCACGATGGTCCGCAGGACCGGCTCCACGAGATCCTCGCGGAAGGGCAGGGAGGCGGAGGGGGAGAGGAAGACCCTGCCCGGGTCGCGGCCCACGACGAAGACTCCCGCGATGCCGAGGTCGAGCACGGTGCCCTGGTCGAGCAGCGGGCCCAGGTCGAACCAGGAGTCGAGCTGGGCCCTCAGCCGCTCCAGCGGCCTCGGGCACGCTCGCGCCAGCGCCTCGACCGCGTCGCCGCGCTCGGTCTCGAAGGTCTTCAGCCCGCAGAGGCGCGGCCCCGCCGCCGCGACGAAGTCGGCAGCTTGGGGCTCCAGCAGGCGCAGGTGCTCGATCAGCCTCCAGCCGTCGTGCGCTGCGGACGGGAGCGCCAGCGCGCCCCGGGTGAAGCCGGTGGACAAGAACCCGCGCGAGAAGGCTTCGAGCGGCGGGGTCCCGAGCATGGGCAGCGGCGTCGCGGCGATCGCCGCAGGGAGGTGGGCTCGCGCCGCGTCCGCGTCCTGGCGCAGCTGCGCCTCGATGAAGCGGCCCAGCGGAGCCCCTCGCGCGGTCAGGCACGCCGCGTAGGCTGCACGCAACGCGTCGTCACCAGGGGCGGCGTAGATGCCTGCCAGCAGGCGGTCTTCCTCGGTCATGTGCGGCCTCTCCAGTGCGCGGGTCGACAGGGCATCATCCTGCCACCAGCAGCGGAGCGTCGAGGGCCACTGCTGATCGTTCCGCGGGGTTGCGGCATCCAATCCGGGCTGGGCTGGAAGCGAGGTCCCATGAAAGCCATGATCGCCGCGTCCGCAGTCCTGTCGCTCCTCGGCTGTGGCGCCGCCACGCCGGACCACCCGCCGCTGACCGGCCACACCGAGGAGTTCCCGCTCGTCTCCGATCGGGTGGGCGACACCTACCGCCTCTTCGTCCGGCTCCCCCCGGGCTACGACGACGCGCCCGACGCGCGCTTCCCACTCGTGCTCCAGCTCGACGCCAACCTGGAGGGGCTGGAGGAGTTCCAGGTCACCGCGGGGTTCGCCTCGAGCCTCGAGTCCGAAGGGAAGATCCCGCCCACGGTCATCGTCGGCATCGGCTACCCGTACGCGACCGCGCCGAAGGTGGGCCGCAACCGCGACTACAC
>CAZAIE010000989.1:2372-3258 GCA_964485035.1 uncultured Myxococcaceae bacterium
CTACACGCTCCCGCTCGAGCACCCCGACACGCTGGGCGGCTCGACCACGGGCGGCGCCCCGACGTTCCTCGAGTTCTTGCGCGACGACCTGCTCCCCGAGCTCGACCGCCGCTACCGCCTGCAGGGCCCCCGCGGGCGCGCGCTCTTCGGCCACTCGCTCGGCGGGCTCTTCGTCGAGTACGCCTTCCTGCAGTACCGGTCCGAGCGCCCCTTCGTGACCGGCTTCGTCGCCGCCAGCCCCTCGCTCTGGTTCGACAGCGGGGCCATCTACCACCACTTCGACGCGTTCCGGGCCCGGCAGACCGACGTGCCACTGGTGCTCTTCACCACCGTCGGCTCGCTCGAGGGCGCGCCGATGACGGTCTACTTCGACGACCTCTCGAGGCGGACGCGGGAGGCCGGCTTCACGTCGCTCCGCTTCGACGCGCGCACCTACCCCGAGGACCACCTGGGCACCGTCGGACCGTCCTTCCGCGACGGGCTGGTCTACCTCTTCGCCAACGGGCTCGGAGAGCCACGATGATCGCCCTGGTCCTCATCGCGGCCCTCGCCGCCGAGCCCGCTCCCGCCGAGTCGCCGCACCGGCTCGACGTCGACGCCTCCTTCGCCTACGGCTTCGCCGGGGGGCACTCGCTCGGCGGCTTCGTCGAGGGGCGCTACGGCTTCCGGGTCTGGGAGGCCGCGTCCATCACCGGCACGCTCGAGGCGGGGCTGATGCTCGGCTACCAGGCCGAGCCCTATTCCTTCTACGGCGATGCCTTCGGAGACGCCCGGCTCTCCGGGGGGAACCACCGCCTCCAGGGCTGGCTCGTGCTGGGACACTGCTTCCGCTTTCCCCCTTCGCAGCGGGTGTCGCTCAGCGTGCAGCTCTTCGGCGGCTGGTCGC
>CAZAIE010000990.1:0-3254 GCA_964485035.1 uncultured Myxococcaceae bacterium
CACCGGGAGCTTGCGCCCGGCTGCGGTGGCGCGCTTGTCCAGCTCGCGGGCGAGCTCGAGGTCGTCGAGGGCCTCGAACATCGCCGCGACCGGGGCCACGTACTTCGCCTTGTTCCTCTGCAGCGTGCCGATGAAGTGCAGCCGCAGGCCCTCGAGCGTCGCGAGCGCCTCGGCCTTGTCGCGCAGCTCCTGGGCGTAGTTCTCGCCGAAGACGCGCTGGCCCGCGGCGTACGCCTCGCGCAGCGCCTCCACCGGCTGGGTCTTGGAGACCGCGACCAGCTCCACCGACCCCGGCGCCCGGCCCGCCCGCGCCTCGGCGGCGGCGATGCGGGCACGGACCTGCGCGAGGTTCTCCGCGATGCTCATGACCTGTCCCTCCACGGGAGCGCGAACCCGACCTGCCCGAGCAGCGCCAGCGCCTCGGCGAGCGGCAGGCCGACCACGTTCGAGTAGCTGCCGTCGATGGCCGCGACGAAGGCCCCGCCGCGGTCCTGGATGCCGTACGCGCCCGCCTTGTCCATGGGCTCGCCGGTGCCCACGTACCAGGCGATCTCCTCGTCGGAGAGCGCGCGGAAGCGCACCGCGGTCGAGACTGCGGTGGAGCGCTCGCCCTGGGGCCCCACGGCCCAGACCCCGGTCACGACCTGGTGCGCGCGGCCGGAAAGCTCGCGCAGCATCGCCCTCGCGTGCACCGCATCGCCAGGCTTGCCGAAGAGCCGCCCGTCCACGACCACCGCGGTGTCCGCGGCCAGCACCACCCTGCCTGCATGTCGGCTGGCGACCACCGTGCCCTTCTCCCGCGCGAGGCGCAGCACGTAGGCCTCGGCCATCTCCCCGGGGCGCTCCGACTCGTCCACGTCCGGCGGGACGATCTCGAGGGCGAGGCCCAGCTGGGCCAGCAGGTGGCGGCGTCGGGGCGAGCCCGAGGCGAGGAGGAGAGGGGTCTCTGGGGTCATCGCGCGTCCCGGTGCAGTTCGCGCGGAGGAATACGACAGCGGCCCCGGCGAGTCCACCGCCGGGGCCGCCACTCGACGGGTCTGGACCCGGCTCAGGTCTTCGGGGCGATCGTCGCCTGCAGGCCCGCGGTCCAGGTCTTCAGCTCGTCGGTGTAGTAGAGGTACGCGCGGCTCGCCGGCCCGGTGTACCTGCCGGGGACGCCCGCGACCAGCGAGAGCGGGACCTCCACCCGGGCGCCCGGCTTCATCCCGCGCCAGTAGAGGACCACCTCGCGGCCGAGGACCTCGTAGGCGTCGATGGTGCCCTTCTTCACCAGCTCCTTGAGCTGGTCGTGGCGCGGCTCGAGCCCGCCCGGCAGCCCGACGATCGCCACCGTGGTGGGCACCAGCTCCTGCGCGCGGTTGGTCACCGTGGCGTAGGCCTCCACCACCTGGCCCTCGACCACCTGCGTCTGCGCGAGCCTCACCTCGAGACCGACCTTGCAGTCCTTGGCGCTGTCCGGGGTGACGGCGTGGTAGCGGACCTCCATGGTGTAGGGCATCGCCGAGCCGTCCTTCATGCGCAGCTCGATGGCATGGGTGCCCTTCCCCAGCAGCTCGGAGACGTCGGGGAGCGCGATGACGCCCTGGGTCTTGTCGTCGAAGGACACCGCCCCACCCACCGGCTGCCCGTCCACGTAGACGCGGACGCTGCCGGGGCCCTTGGGCTTCGCCCGGGCCTTGTCGTAGGCCACGATGGCGCGCAGCGCGAGCACCGTGGACTGCGTGGAGCCGTAGCGCCCGCCCTTGCAGGAGTCCGCGAGGTACTTGACCGACTTCTCGACCGGCCCGGCGTAGGCGGGGTCACGCAGCCAGGCGAGGGTCGCGAGCGCGGTGGCCTCGATGGTGAGCGCCTCGCCGCCGCTGCCGATGATGGTGGTGGTGGCCCCACCCAGCGACCCGTCGGGCTGCTGCTTCGCGGCGAGCTTCTCCATCAGCGACTTCGCGGCGGCGCGGTCGCCGGCCAGGGACTGGACGTTGGCGCCCAGGGCCCAGACGTAGCTGTTGGGGCTCTGGGGCGCAGCGGCCTTGAACGCCGAGACCTCCTTCTCCAGCCCTTTCTCGCCGCTCTCCAGCAGCGCCCAGAGGATGTAGCCGTTGGAGCAGTCGCGGTCCTCGATCCACGTGTGCAGGGCGCGGCGCTTGCGCTCGAAGCCGCCCTTGCCGTCGCGCTGCTTGAGCAGCCAGGCCTTGCTGTTGGCCAGCATGGTCGCGTCCACCTCGCGGACCTGGGCCATGTCGCTGAACTGCATGATCCCGTAGGCGGTGAGCGCCTCGTGGCCGGGGTCCTCGCCGAACCACTCGAACCCCTTCTGCTTGCACTCGAAGCCGACCAGCCGCTTGTAACCACGCTCGAGCTTGTCCTTGGCCTCCTCCACGAACCTCGGGTCCACGCCCTGGTGGCTGAGGAAGTACTGCTGGGCCATGGTCAGCGGGTAGGTGGTGGAGCTGGTCTGCTCGAAGCAGCCGCTGGGCTCGCGGATGAGCCGGGCCAGGGCCTCGGTCATGTTCGCGAGCGGCGTGGGGAACACGGCGATCTTGGTCTGCACGCTGGACGGCACCACCTGGTCGGGGATGGTGACCGCCTGTCGCGCCGTCCCCGCCTTCTCCAGCACGCCGCCGAAGGCCACCGTGTAGGGGAAGCCCTTGGGCCGGATGGCCAGGGTCCGGGTGACGTTGTCGGTGTACGGGCCGGCCTTGCCGGTGAAGGTCAGCTCCACCGGCCTGGTCTGCACGCCCACCGTCAGGTCCACCAGGCGCCGCGCCCGCTCCTTGGCGGCGAGGTCGCCCGCCTTGGCCGCGCCGATGCGCAGATCGCCCGCGCCCTTGATGGAGAGCGTCCCGCCCGGCAGCGGCTGCTCGGTGCCGTTCACCATCGCCACGGGGAGCTGGATCACGTCGCCGCCGGTGACCTCCAGCGGGAGCTTCGCCTCGACGTAGAAGGGCTGCACCGACTCCAGCGCGGCGGTGGCCGTGCCCAGCGCGCCGTCGGACGAGAAGGCGTCGGCGAAGGCGCGGAAGGTGGTCACCGAGTCGCTCATCGCGAAGCGCACGCGGGCCTCACCGGTCTTCGCGTCGGTGCGCAGCCCGGCGTGCCAGAACAGCGTCTCGGCGAAGTCCACGCGGTCGGTCGGCTGGCGCCCGGGCCGCACCTGGTGGGCGTACTCGCGGGCGTAGGCGGTGACCGGTTGGGAGAGAGCGTCGTCCACCTCGATCTCCAGGTGCGCGCGACGACGGCGCTCATCCCTGGCCGGGGCC
>CAZAIE010000991.1:0-3251 GCA_964485035.1 uncultured Myxococcaceae bacterium
GGCCAGCGCGCTGGCCTGCGTGGGCTGGGGCTACGTGGTCTACCGGCTGCGCGGCGAGTACGTGAAGTCGCTGCAGGACACCCTGCGCCGCCGACGGCTGGACCTGGAGAGCGCGCGGCACCGCATCGCCGACGGCGCCACCGCCCGGGTGCTGGTGAAGGCGCTGGAGTCCAAGGACGACCGCGAGGTGCTCAACGCCCTGGAGCTCTTGCCGCACACGGTGGTGGGCAACGTCGACGAGCAGGTGGCCGGGCTGCTGCACAGCCCCTCCGTGGAGATCCGCATCGCCGCGCTCGCGCACCTGGGGCGTACCGGGTCGCTGCAGTACGGCAACGCCGCCTTCCGCCTCTTCGACGACCCCGAGCCGGCGGTGCGCGCCGCGGCCATCGAGGCCTTCTGCGCCATCGGCCGCGACAAGGCGGTGAAGAGCGTGAAGGGCTTCCTCAAGGACCCCTCCGCGCGCACCCGGGCCTCGGCCATCGCCAGCATGATCAAGTACGGCGGGCTCGACGGCGTGCTCTCGGCCGCCGAGGCGCTGAAGGCCCTCATCTCCGACCCCGCGCCGGAGATGCGCGAGCAGGCGGCGAAGGTGCTGGGCGTCATCGGGGTGAAGAACTTCTACCACCCGGTGCTGGAGCTGATGAACGCCCCCGAGCTGAAGGTGCGCCGGGCGGCCATCGCGGCCGCGGGGCAGCTCAAGGCCCCGGAGCTGGTGACCGCGCTGGTCTACAAGCTCGCGCGCGAGGAGACCGCCTCGGACGGCGTGGAGGCGCTCGCGGCCTACGGCCCGGGCATCGAGCCCACGCTGGAGCGGGTGCTGGACAACCCGCTCGAGGACCCGGCCATCCGCCGGCAGGTGCCGCGCGTGCTGGGGCTTTTGGGCACCGCGCAGTCGGTGGCCATCCTCACCAACCACCTCACCGACAACGACGAGACGGTGCGCCGCAGCCTGTTCAAGGCCCTGCGCCGGGCGCTGCGCCGCCGCCGCGGGCTCTCGGTGGACCGAAAGGCCATCCTGCGCGCCATCGACCACGAGCTGGGCCGGGCCTACCACGCCCTCGCCTGCGCGCAGGCGCTGGAGCTGGGCGGCCCGCCGGACGCGCAGACCCCGCGCGCGGGGCCGCGGGCGGCCGAGGCCATGCTCGCGAGCGCCCTGCAGGAGAAGATCGACTTCGGCGTGCAGCGGGTGTTCACCCTGCTGGGCATCCTGCACCCCGAGGCCGAGCTGGAGCTCATCTACGCCACCTTCCACGAGTCCTCGGCGGGCGACGCCTCGCGCCGGCGGGCGAACGTCGTCGAGCTGCTCGACAACGTGCTCGACCGGCCGCTGCGGGCGAAGCTCTTCCCGCTCATCGAGGAGCTGCCCCGGGACGCCCGGCTGCGCGCCGCCGCGGGGCTGGTGGAGCTGCCTCCGCGGGTGCCCGCCGACCGGCTGCGCGAGCTGCTCGCCGACGACAGCGCCTGGGTGCGGGCCTGCGCGCTCTACATGGCCGGGGAGCGGCCGGACCCGGCGATGCGCAAGCACCTGGCCGACAACCTCGAGCACCCGTCGTCGGTGGTCCGCGAGGCGAGCCTCGCCGCGCTGGCGAAGACGGTGCCGCTGCGCGAGCTCACCCGCGAGGTGGAGAAGCGGACCCAGGACGAGGCGAAGATCGTCCGCGAGCACGCCCGGGCGCTGCTGGCCGGCGTCGACGCGTCCCTCCCCGCCTCCGCCTGAACTGTGCTATCGGAACCCACTCGCAGGTCGGCACACGGACGTCGAGCCCAGGGCGCTGAATGATCACCACGGTGGAGAAGGTCCTGTTCCTCAAGTCGGTGGATCTGTTCTCGCAGATCCCCGGGGAGGACCTCGCCCAGATCGCGCTGATCACCAACGAGGAGACGCGCGAGAACGGCGAGGAGATCGTCGCCGAGGGTGAGGTGGGCGACGCGCTCTACATCGTGCTCGAGGGCAAGGTGCGGGTGCACCGCAAGGAGAAGAACATCGCCGAGCTCGGCCAGCGCGAGTGCTTCGGCGAGATGGCCATCCTCGACGCCTCGCCGCGCTCGGCCTCGGTCACCGCGGTCAGCGACGTCTCGCTGCTGAAGATCTCCCGGGAGGACTTCCAGGAGATCATGACCGACAAGCACGCCATCTCGCAGGGCATCATCAAGGTGCTCACGCGGCGGCTGCGCAACGCCATCAAGTAGCGCCGGCCAGCACCGGGAGTTCTCCCGCTCGGGGGCCGATTCCGCTATAGTCGCGCCCTCTTTGCGCCGGAGCGGACGTGAACTGTCGCAACTGTGGCCAAGCGCTCGACGACGCCAGCAGGTTCTGCAAGTTCTGCGGTGCCTCCGCGCCCCAGGACCCCGACGAGGCCGCTGCGCCCATCCGCGTGGGCGACCTGCTCGAGGGCAAGTGGAAGATCGAAAAGAAGGTGGGCCAGGGCGGCATGGGCTCGGTCTACCTGGCCCAGGACACCGGCCTCGACCGCCGCGTGGCCATCAAGGTGCTGGCGCCCGACCTCTGCAACGACCACGAGTTCGTGGCCCGCTTCGAGCGGGAGGCCAAGGCCACCGCCAACCTCGAGCACCCGAACGTGGTGCTGGTGTACTCGGTCGGCCAGCACTTCGGCCGCCCCTTCATCGTGATGAAGTACCTCGAGGGGCAGAGCCTCGCGCGCTACCTGCGGGCGCACAAGACCGGCCTGCCGCCCGAGGAGACGCTGAGCATCTTCAAGCAGCTCTGCTCGGGCATCGGCTTCATCCACTCGAAGGGCTTCGTCCACCGCGACATCAAGGCCGGCAACATCTACATCGGCTCCGACGGCAAGGCGACCATCCTCGACTTCGGCATCCTGCGCGACACGCACTCGAACCAGGGGCTCACGCGCGTCGGCGTGATCATGGGGACGCCGCACTACCTCGCCCCCGAGCAGGCGCTGGGCAAGACCATCGACCACCGCGCCGACCTCTACGCGCTGGGCGTGCTGCTCTACGAGTGCCTCACCGGGACCCCGCCCTACCAGGCCGACACCGCGCGCCGCCTCATCCAGATGCACCTGAAGGCCGCGCCGCCGGACCCCTGCGACAAGGTGGCGGACCTGCCGCCAGCGGTGGGCGACGTGGTGCGCAAGGCGCTGGCGAAGCGGGTGAGCGACCGGTTCCAGTCCGCGGATGCGATGGCGCAGGCGCTGGAGGAGGCGCTGCAGGAACCTGAGCCGGAGCCGGAACCCGAGCCAGAACCGGAGCCCGACCCCCTCCCCACCGTC
>CAZAIE010000992.1:0-3251 GCA_964485035.1 uncultured Myxococcaceae bacterium
CGACGGGGGCATGGTCGATGGACTCCTCGGTCGTCAGTCGGCTCGCTGCACGAGCGCCGCGACCCGCGGGTCCTCGAGGGTCTTGACGCAGAGGTCGGGAGCGCAGGCCTGCAGCTCGTCCAGGGTGTAACGCCCGGTGGCCACCAGCACCACCCGGGCCCCGATGCCGCGCGCGGCGGCGTGGTCGCGCGGCGTATCGCCGATGACCCAGGGGTCGCGGGCGTGGCGCCCGAGGATGCGCTCGCCGCGGCGCAGGCCGGCGCGGAGCAGGGCGGTGCGGTCCTCGTCGTCGTCGCCGAAGCCGCCGAAGGAGAAGAAGCGGTTCAGTCCCCCGCGCTCGAGCTTCACCCGCGCGCCGGCCTCGACGTTGCCGGTCCCCAGCCCGAGCAGGACCCCTGCCTCGAGCATGGCCTGGATGAGCGGCTCGACGCCCGGGTAGACGTGGTAGCGGTTCGAGCGCTCGACCTCCTCGGCGAGCAGCGACACGTAGGCGTCCAGCAGCTCGTCGATGGCCGACTCGTCCCAGGCGTGCTCCAGGTGGTGGAGCGCGGCGCGGCAGATGGCGCGGTCGGTGGCCCCGTCGAACACCACGTCCTCGAACAGGTCCTGGCGGTGGAAGAGCCGGTGCGCGGCGGTCTCGATGGCGCGTCGGCCCGCGCCACCGGTGTCCACCAGCGTGCCGTCGATGTCGAAGAGGACGAGGTCCAAGGTGCGGCTCCCAGCGAAGAGGCCGGCCATCTTCCACGGAACCGGCCCGCCCGTCGACCCTCTGGCTGGGGCTATTCCGGGCCGCGGGGCGTGGCCAGGACCTGCGCGCGGCGCTCCTTCGTGAGCAGCGGCGAGAGCAGCGGGTCGAAGAGCAGGGCCAGCGGGGCGACCTGGGAGGAGTCCATGGGCCACCAGCGGGGCAGGGCGTCGGCGATCACGGCCCAGGCCTGCTCGTTCCGGCCGCGGAAGGCGTGCCACCGGGCGACGGTCAGCGCCTGATCAAAGGTGAGCCCCGAGCCGATCTCGTCCCACAGCCGCAGCACCTCCGACTCGATCTGAAAGTTCGAGGCCAGGGCGAAGACGTGCCGTGCGCGCTCCTGAGGTCGGTCCTCGAAGCGCTTGCCGTTCGCGGTCTGGGCGACGGCCTGGTCGAACGCGGTCCGCCGCTCGGGGGTCGGCTCGGCGATCTGCTCCGAGGGGAGCACCAGGTCCTTCAGCAGCGTGGCGTCGCGGCGGGAGGCCATGGCCTCGGGGACCCTCGCGGCGGCATGGGCGATGAGCTCGGGGCGTCCGAGCTCGCGGGCCGCGCGGCGGAAGGTCCGGGTCAGGTCGGTGAAGACGTTGCCGGCGCGGACCGCTGGGGTTGGCGAACAGCGCCTCGGCGCGGGGGACGAACCCGGCCCAGTCGCCCTGGAACGCGAGGAGCTCGGCGAGCGACGCGGAGGCGGCGACGTCCCCGCCGTCGGCGAGCCGGGTCAGGACGGGCAGCGCGCTGGCGAGGTCGCCCCGCCGCGCGACCTGCGCCGCCTGCTTCGCGTTCTTCGGCGCGCGGACGGGCTTCGAGACGACGGGCTTCGGCGCTGGTGGCGTCCAACGGAGCAGGACCTTGGGGTCGGAGGGGGGAGCCGGCCAGAGCTGGACGACGATCTTCTCCTTCTTCGGCAGGCCGGAGTGCGAGGCCCTGAAGCGGTACCACCCTGGAGTGACCGGGATGCGCTTCGCATCGGGCAGGTAGTCGGTGCAGCCCAGGACCACCAGCCTCCCCGAGCGCAGCTCCATGCTCGCCTCAGCGTGATCGGCCGGAGCGCGCTCTGGTTCGGAGGCGAGCACGGTGAGCTCGACCGCCACGGTGTCCGGCTGTTCGGTGCCGAGTCCGAGCCCGCCGGCAGCGACCGCGAGCCGGTCCTCCGTGGCCTTCACGGTCCAGGCTTCGCCGAGGTTCGGGGCCTGGCCCTCATCTAGAAGGTGGAGCTGCCGGTAGTCGGCGAAGAGCTTCAGGCGGACAGTCGAGGCGGGAATCCGGCGGGCCACGGAGCGCTCCTAGTGCGAGGCCAGCCAGAGGCGCGCCCGCAGGCCGAGCTCGGTCGTGTACCCGGTCTCCACGAAGCGGATCTCGCCCTTCCCGTCCACGATGAAGGAGGTCGGGAAGCTGTGGATGCCCCAGGGGCCGGAGAGCGACCCGTTGTCCACGAGCACCGGGAAGGTCACCTGGTGGGCCTTCATCCAGGCGTGGACGTTGGCCTCCTTGCCCGAATCCACGGCGACCGAGATCATCGGGTGTTCTTTCGAGAGCCGTTCCAAGGTCCCGTTCTCGGTCTTGCAGACCGAGCACCACGTGGCCCAGAAGTGCACCAGGACCGGCTTGCCACGCATCGCCGTGAGGGAGAGCACTTCGCCCGCCAGTGACCTTCCGGAGAGAGGGGGCGCGGAGCCGGAGACCACGTTGCGCAGCATCCAGGCGCGCAAGCCGAGGAAGACCGCGAGGACCACGACCACTTCGATCGCGAAGCGCGCCAGGCGTCGTTTGCGGGAGGGAGGAGGAGTCATGTTGGGCTGGGAGCCTAGCGCCGCCGGTTTGGGTTCCACCAGCGCTCGTTCGCTGGCGCTTCGCGCTGACAGCCGACTGGCAACGCGCAGCCGGTAGCACCGTAGCAGGCTCGCGCGACTGGCGCGACGAGCGCCAAGTATCGATGCTCAGGGCAAGATCTGTCAGGGCCGGAAGAGCGCCCGACGTGGCCTGTCCCGTGCATGGTGCCCGGTCCAATGGGCGAATGGAGCACAGGATGGGCGCGGGCGAAGACGGCACTCCAGTTCCCCGAGAACACTTGTTTTGGGATGTACATTCCCGCGAGCGGCATGCTAAACCGCACCGCTCGACCAAAAGCTCCCTGGAGGGACGGATGCGCGCAAGCAAGCTCCTGAGCGCAGCGGCAGCGGCGATCGCTCTCTCGGCGGCACTCCCGGCCCAGGCCAAGGAGAGCCTCCCGACGAAGAACCCGTGGCGCGATTCCGAGATCGGGTACGAGCACGCGACCACCGCGATCTCCTTCGACAAGGGCGCCGAGCAGTCCTACGCGCCGTACTACGCGCACCGGCTCTCCCTGACCGGCTACTGGCACGCCACCGACTTCCTCTACTTCCGCGCAAAGCTGGACCTGGAGCAGGAACTGCTCGAGAGCTCCAACACCGAGACCAAGTACAAGCAGGAGGTCCAGCTCGCCGACCTGCAGATCGACATCGCTTCCAAGGGCATCACCGAGCCC
>CAZAIE010000993.1:0-3248 GCA_964485035.1 uncultured Myxococcaceae bacterium
CCACTGGTGACCGTGTTGGACTCACGCACCGGCGCTCCGGACCTGGTGCTGACCGGCAACCAGAGCTTCGTGCGCCAGGTGGCGTGGTCCCCCGACGGGACGCTGCTCGCCAGCGCCGGCTTGGACCGCACGGTGCGGCTGTGGAGCACCTCCAGCGGCGAGCCGGTGGCGACGCTGGAGGAGCACGGGGCCATCGTCTCCGGCGTGGGCTTCTCGCCGGACGGCTCGCGCCTGGCCTCGGCGGCGTTCGACGGGACGATGCGGGTCTGGCAGGTGGGGCGCCCGGCGATGATCAGCCTCGCCGCAGGCGGCTCGCCGCTCTTGGGGGTCAACTTCTCCGCGGACGGGCACCGGCTGGCCACCGCGGGCCGCGACGGCGTGGTGCGCGTGTGGGACCTGGTCACGCGCAAGCAGGTCCACGCGTTCCACGGCGAGGCGGAGATCGATCCCCGGGTGCGCTTCGGGCCCCAGGACCTGCTGGTCGCTGCGGGAGGGGCGGTGGAACTCTGGGACGCGAAGGCCGGGAAGCTGGCGGTGCGGCTCCCCTTGAAGCGCGCCACGGCGGCGCGACTCACGCACGCAGGCGACGTGCTCGCCACCGGCGAGGACGCGGGCCAGGTGGCGCTCTGGGACCTCGCGGGCCGGCCGCTGCGCACCTTCGCCGGCCACGCGAGCACGGTGTTCGACGTGGTCTTCAGCCACGACGGGCGCACCCTGGCCAGCGGCGGCAAGGACGGGAAGGTGCGGCTGTGGGACGTGGCCACCGGCGCGCTGCGCCTGGAGATCGACGCGCACGCCGGGTGGGTGACCGCGCTGGACTACGCCCGGGACGGCCGGGTGGTGAGTGCCGGGAAGGAGGGCCGGGTCTCGGTCTGGGACTCGTCGACCGGGCGCGAGCTGGTGGCGATGGCCCACCCGCAGTGGTCGTCGGCCCGCTTCGTGGGCACCGACGCGGCGTACGTCGCCACCGCCTGCGACGACCAGAACGTGCGCTTCTGGGACGCCCGCACCGGGCAGCTGAAGCTCCTGGTCCGCACCGCGCGCGAGCTGGTGAGCATGGACGTCACCCACGACGGCAGCGCGCTGGCGGTCAACGTCGGAGGGGGCTTCTCGGTGTATCCGGTCGATCTCTCCAGGCTCGACGTGGACCCGGACGCATTGCTCGCCGAGGCCCGCTCGCGTGGCTTCGCGGAGTTGCCCGCGGCCGAGCTCCCGCGCTGGGACCCTGCAGAGACGCACGAGCCCCCGGCGCCCTGAGGGCGGCTCAGCGCGCTCCCGCGTCGGGCGGCTCGGTTCCCCGGATGAAGACCATGGGCTGATACCGCAGCCTCTGGGCCTCCCCGAGCGGGATGGGCCGCTCCCTCGCCAGCTCGGGCTCGAGCACCACCACGCACCGGTCGAAGTCCATTCCAGGCGGGAGCGGCCAGGAAGGCGCCTCGCTCGCCAGCGCGTCCGCGAGCCGCCCGCTCACGCGCGGCGGGTCGACCACCCGGACCCGGGACAGCCTCGGGCCGGCCCCAAGCTCGAGCTCGAGGGAGAACCGGGTCGCCGTCACCTGGTACTGCTGGGCCAGCTCCGAGAGCCGGGCGCCCAGCCGGGACTGGAGCGAGGAGCGCAGCGTCGCCTGCTGGCTCGCGGTGCAGGAGCGGAGCAGGGGCTGCTGGGCGTCGGGCGCCGCCGGAGCAGTGGCCTCGTCGCAGCCGACCAGGGAGCAGAGGATCAGGAGCCGCAGGCAGCGATGCATGCCGCAGGATGGGCGCCGCCGCGGCCTTCCGCAACCACCCACCGCCGCTACTCCAGGCAGACCGTGTTCCCATCGTTCCCGGCGTCGTCGGTGAGCTGCACGCTCCACCCCGCGAAGCCCGAGAAGCCGCAGAGCCCCACCACGAAGTCGCCCCACGTCGCGCCGTCCTCTGGCGGGTTGACGATGAAGTCCGCGTCGAGCCGCCCGCCGTCCGGGCCCCCGCCGGTGGGGTTCATGAAGGTCACCGGGTTGAACCAGGTGAAGCCCTTGGGAGCGTAGAACCGGACCTTCGCGGTGATCATCGGGTCTCCCAGCCGGCACTCGCCCTCGTGCGACGTGGCGCTGCGCCCCTCGGCCTCGAGGATGACCGGTCCCCGGTCGCGCTGGTCCCACGGGGTGTACACGGCGCCGTGGCAGGAGCCCCGCGGCACCGGGGCGCAGACCGAGGCCACGCAGTCCTGGCCGTAGCGGCACACGTCCGGCCCGCCGTTCTCTCCGGGGGCATGGAGGGCGCCGTTGCAGGCCGAGAAGGCCACGCAGGCCCCGGTGCCGGGGTCGCAGTCGAGCAGCCCGTCGGTCCTTTGCGCGCAGTCGTCCGGGGAGAAGCACTTGGTGCACCGCCCCATCCCCTGGTCGCAGCGGGGCTGTGTGGCCGAGGCGCAGTCCGTGTTCGCGGTGCAGGAGGTGGGGCCCTGGAGGCACAACCCGCTCACCTCGTCGCAGGTCCGCGGCGGGTCGAAGCCCGCACAGTCCTGGTCCTTCTGGCAGAGCGGCTCGCAGAGGTTGTCGAGCGGGTTGCAGGTGCTGCCGGCGAAGGCCTGCGCGCAGCTCTGGGCAGTGGAGCAGCCGCACACCGGAGGGGTGGTCTCTCCGTGGGGGCCCTGCTGCGGGGCGCAGGTGTCCAGGCCCGTGGGGCAGGTGGCCGCGGTCTCGCAGGAGGGGACGCAGACCCGGCCGCGCGGGTGGCAGACCTCGCTCGGAGCGCAGTCAGTGGGGCGGGCGCAGGAGGTGGGGAAGGCGAGGCCTGCGGCGTCGGGCGCCGATGCTCCCGCATCGGGGATCCCTCCGGCGTCGCCCGGAGGCTCGGCGCAGGCGGGGTTGCCCTCGCAGTACTTCCGGTAGGCATCGTCGAAGTCGCAGGCCGCGAGGGCGAGCAGCAGCAAGAGGGACGCGCGGCTCACGGCAGGCTCCCCGCGACCGAGACCCCGGCGCCGCCTGGCAGCGGCATGAGCTGCAGCGAGGGGCCCCGCTCGGCCGGGAGCGCGAAGCCCACCGTCGCCGCGATGGCCGCCGCCACCGCGACCCCGCCCAGGACCAGGCTCGCGGTCTGCAGGGACTTGCCCTCGTCGCGGATGCGGACGGCGTCCTCCGGCTTCGCGGTCCGGTCGAGCAGCGCGCGGTGGTTGGCGCTGGCCGCCAGCCCGCAGCCGCCGGCGGCAAGGCCAGTGACCGCCGCAGCGACAGTGGGGATCCACGGCCAGGTGCGGCGCGTGGGCTCGGCGGG
>CAZAIE010000994.1:0-3247 GCA_964485035.1 uncultured Myxococcaceae bacterium
GTGGTGGAGGGCGCCGACCCGGACGAGAAGGTGACGCTCTCCTCGGTGCACCAGGCCAAGGGCCTGGAGTGGCGGGCGGTGTTCGTGGTGTGGCTGGCCGACGGGCGCTTCCCGCTGGCGCTCTCCCTGCGGCGCATCGCCGAGGAGGAGGAGGAGCGGCGGCTGTTCTACGTGGCCGCCACCCGGGCCCGCGACGAGCTGTACCTGACCTACCCGCTGGTGGCGGCGCCCCGCGACGACGAGCGGACCCTGATGAAGGTCTCGCGCTTCGTCGAGGAGCTGCCCGACGGGGAGAAGGCGCCCTACGACCGGGTGCAGCTCACCGTCGAGGCCCCGGCGTATTCGCAGTCGCTGCCCGCGGGTCCTCCCGCAGCCCCGGCTCTGCCTGGGCCTCGCGGGGCGCTGGGGGAAGGGGAGCAAGAGCAGTAGGAGCGTGGGTGCGAATCCCCGCTTTTTCCGGCCAGCGGAACCATGCTAGAAGTGGTCGTCATTACGACCAGTTGGAGCCATGGCAGACAAGCCGCTCATCGTCGGGATTGACCTCGGGACCACCAATGCGTGCGTGGCCTACGTGCGCAACCGCATCCCCAAGGTCGTCCCCACCGACCGGGGAAGCCTCATCCTCCCCACGGTGGTGGCGCTGTCTCCGAAGGGCGACCTGCTGGTCGGCGGGGTGGCCAAGGACCAGATGGTCACCAACCCCAAGAACACCATCTACGGGGCGAAGCGGCTCATCGGGCGCAAGTTCGAGTCCAAGACGGTGCAGGAGCTGCGCAACTACTACAGCTACGACATCGTCGCCGGGACGGAGGGCGAGGCGTCGGTCATGCTGGGGGGCAAGCTCTACGCCCTCCCGCAGATCTCCAGCTTCGTGCTCGCGCACATCAAGAAGATCGCCGAGCAGTTCCTGGGCGGCCCGGTCCCCGACGCGGTGATCAGCGTCCCCGCCTACTACAACGACAACCAGCGCCAGGCGGTGAAGGAGGCGGGCACGCTCGCTGGCTTCAACGTGCTGCGCATCGTCAACGAGCCGACGGCTGCGGCGCTGGCGTACGGCTTCAACCGCGGCCTCGACCAGAAGATCCTGGTCTACGACCTGGGCGGCGGCACCTTCGATGTCTCGGTGCTGCAGCTGTCGGGCAACGTCTTCGAGGTGGTGGCCACCGGTGGCGACACCTTCCTGGGCGGCGTGGACTTCGACAACCGCATCATCGACTACGTGCTGGAGGTCTTCCGCGAGGAGCAGAAGATCGACCTGACGCAGAACCCCATCGCGATGCAGCGCATCAAGAACGCTGCCGAGGCCGCGAAGATCGACCTCACGCTCATCCCCAACGTGGTCCTCGAGCTGCCGTTCGTCGACGAGCGCAAGGGCAAGCCGGTGGACCTGCGGGTGCCGCTGACGCGCGAGAAGCTGAACTCCCTCACCGCCGACCTGGTGGCGAAGACCTTCGAGATCTGCGACCGGGTGCTGGCGGAGAAGAGCCTGAACCGCGCCGACATCGCGGAGGTCATCCTGGTGGGCGGGCAGAGCCGCATGCCGCTGGTGCAGCAGGAGATCCAGCGGCACTTCGGCAAGCCCCCGCGCAAGGGCGTGCACCCCGACGAGTGCGTGGCCCTGGGCGCGGCGCTGCTCGCCGACTCGCTGGGACAGATGGACGCGGTGACGCTGGTGGACGTGCTCTCCATGCCCATCGGCGTCGCGGCCCCCAATGGCCGCTTCCGGCGCATCATCGACAAGAACTCGACCATCCCGCTGACCAAGAGCTTCCGGCTCCCGCCCCCGAAGGACCCCGCGGCGGAGTTCATCGAGATGGACATCTTCCAGGGCGACAGCGAGTACATCGTCGACGACGAGTTCTTGGGCAGCCTCAAGGTCCCTGCGGCGGCCGCGGGCCGCAAGATCGACTTCCGCCTCAACGAGGAGTGCCTGCTCACGGTGGTGGTGGACCTGCCCTCCGGCCCCAAGCAGCTGGAGCTGGCCACGCGGGACACCCCGGCGACTCTCAAGAAGGCCCTCGAGGAGGACGCGCAGCGGCGGCGTGCCGAGGCCGAGCGCGCCGGGGCCGACGAGCGGCGCGGCGGGCTGTTCTCCTCCATCAAGCGCTTCTGGGGTGGCGGCAGCTGACGGCTGCGCTGGCCCCTTCACCTTCGTCTCCGGAGATTCCGAGCCCATGCCCGTCTTCCCGTCCCAGGAGTGGTGCGATGCCCTGGTCGCCGCCATCCACGCCGACCCCGAGAGCGCCAAGGCGGGGAAGGGCTTTGCGACCGACCTCGCCGCGGTGGTGCTGCCCGGCGGGAAGCTGAAGGAGCCGTTCGCGGTGTACGCCAGGCTCCGCGAGGGAAGGGTCGAGTCCCTGCGGGTGTTGGAGGACCTCGACGAGGTCGAGGAGATCGAGCCGAAGTACGTGGGCCGGGCCGACTACCAGACGTGGCTGCGGCTGATCCGCAACGAGCTGGACCCCATCGAGGCGGTGCTGCACAAGCAGATCGCCGTGAGCGGGGACCTCGCGCCCATCATCGAGCGGGCGCAGTTCAAGGAGCTGGTGAGGCGGGTGCTGGCCAAGGTCCCGACCACCGCGTGAGGAGAGCGCAAGCGATGCCGATGGACGAACTGAAGAGCAAGACGGTGGGGATGCTGGGCAAGGCGGTGGAGAAGGTGCTCGCCGACGAGCGGCGGGCGGCCAAGGTGGCTCACGCCGTGGGCGCGATGCAGAAGGGCAAGGAGGCCCTGGACCGCGCGCAGGAGAACCTGCTCAAGAACCTCGGCATCGCCTCCCGCACCGACTACAAGGAAGTGGGCAAGCGGGTGAGCGCCCTCAAGCGCCGCGTGCGCCACCTGGCCGAGAAGGTGGAGAAGCTGTAGGGAAGCGAGTCGACAGTCGACAGTCGAGGGTCGAGGGTGGTTCGCCTCGACTCGTCCCTCGACCGTGAACGGTCGACCGTCGACTCAATCGAAGTACCCGTGCAGGTAGAACTGGCCGTCGCGCCCGTCGCGGTAGAGCCAGCAGCCGCCCACGCCGGCCACCAGCGCCCGGTAGTAGTCGCGCGCGAACCCCCGCCGCCACCAGTCGCCCTGCAGCCGCTCGGGGCCGTGCACCGCCGCCGCCGCGTGCCGCCGCGCCCCGATGCGCACCGCCACGATGTGCCCCGCGGACGAGAGCTCGACCTGCACCGCCCGCGGCTTCGGCAAGAGCCGCGTCGGCCGCGCCCCCGGGCGCAGCAGCGGGTCGTCGGCCAGCGGGAC
>CAZAIE010000995.1:0-3244 GCA_964485035.1 uncultured Myxococcaceae bacterium
GCGGTGGAGCGCGCCCGCGGGTCGACCAGGGCCGAGGACGCCTTCGCCGCCGCCGGGGTGCCCGAGGCCACGCTGCGCGAGGTCGCCCGCGACGACGCGATGCAGGCCGCCACCGACCTCTTCGACGAGTCCAACTCCCGCTTCCACTTCGCCGACGACGTGGACGAGGGCGAGGAGACGGTCAGGGTGGACGTCTCCCTGCGCGAGCTGCTCTACGAGGCCGCCCGGCGCCACGACGAGGCGGTGCCCGCGCGCAAGGTCATCACCGGCGACTCGGCGCGCATCCTCCCCGGGGTGCGCAAGACGCCGGCCCCGCGCGGGCTGAGCGCAGCGGCGCTGGCGGCGGTCGGCGCCGGGGCCACGGTGGGCGCGGTGCGGCTCGACCTGGGCATCTCCGCGGCGGGGGCCGCGCGCATCCTCTTCGAGCTCTGGCGCGAGGGCCGGGTCCGCATCGACGGGGCCACCGAGGCGCCCAAGCCGGACCCGCTCACCAACATGCTGCTGCAGGGCCAGCAGCTCCTCGTGGGCGGGCACTTCGAGGCCGCGGCGCTGGTCTTCTCGAGCCTCCTGGCCGCCGACCCCACCGACCGGCGCGTGCGCGAGTTCGCCCGGGCGGTCGAGCGCGAGCACGTGGGCGCGCTGTACCGCAAGCTCCTCCCGGTGGCCATCCCCAAGCTCGCGGTCCCCGAGTCGTCGCTGGGGGCGCTGCGCCAGGACGAGCGCATCGTCGCCTCGCTGGTCAACGACCGCTGGGACGTCTCCACGCTGGTCTTGGCGAGCCCCCTGCGCGAGCTGCAGACGCTGCGGGCCATCGAGCGGATGGTGGAGCTGGGGTTCGCGACGCTGCGCGGGTAGTCAGCGGCGGACGCGGACGCCGACGAGCGCCAGCATGAGCAGCACGAAGGCCGCGTCCTCCCGCGAGGGCCGCTCTTCCCGCTCCAGCCGGAGCAGCCTCGCGAAGTCAGGCCCGGTGAGGCCGGCCATCAGCGCCAGCTCCACGTCGGTGGTGCCCGGGGTGGCCCAGGAGTGCAGGCAGGTGCGCAGCGCGGTCATGGCCCGCAGCACGGCCTCGGCGTGGTGGCCGCGGTGGAAGGCGGACTCGATGGCCTCGGCCTCCGCGAGCAGGTCGCCGGGGAGCAGCACCGCCAGCAGGCCCGCGCCGTCGGGCGCCGAGTCGGCCATCTGCGAGATCTGGCTGGAGAGCGAGGGGCCGGCGTCGCTGAGCGAGGGGACCGGCGCGGGGGCGCGGCCGGAGAGCACCACGCCCTTGGACTTCAAGGAGCGGATGACCGACCGGGTGATCGACCGCAGGGCCTCCATCACGCCCTTGCCCTTGGCGGCGACGGTCTCGAAGTCGGGCACCGCGAAGGGGTTGAGCTGGCGGCGCAGCTCCTCGATGGGGAGCACGCCGTCGAGGTCGCGCTTGTTGTACTGGATGACCAGCGGCACCAGCGCAGGGTCCAGGCCCATCTCCCGGAGGTTCTCGCGCAGGTTGTCCATGGACTCGAGGTTGCTGTCCATGGCGTGGGGCTGGGAGTCGGCGACGAAGACCACGCCGTCGGCGTTCTGCAGCACCAGCTTGCGGGTGGCGTTGTAGAAGACCTGGCCTGGGACGGTGTAGAGCGCGAGGCGGACCGTCGCCTCGCCGACGCGCTCGACCTTCACGGGCAGGAAGTCGAAGAACAACGTCCGGTCGCCCTCGGTGGCCAGCGAGACCATCTCCCCGCGGTTGGTGGGGCGGATGGTCGCGTAGACGTGCTTGAGCGAGGTCGTCTTCCCCGAGAGGCCGGGGCCGTAATAGACGATCTTGGCGCAGATTTCGCGGGCGGCCTTGCTGATGAGGGTCATGCCGAAGCCCCGATGGTGTGGGAGGGCTATACCGCGGCTGGGACCCCAGGTCGAGGACCGTGGCTCGCCCGTCCGAGAACTTGGCAAGCCGCCACCCTGTGCTATTCCGGGGGGCGTGACCGGCGAGGACGACAAGAAGAAGGGCCGCCAGCTCGAGCTGCCCATCGACGCCCCGCGCAGCCCCCCGGGCCCGCGCCCGGTCGCCGCGCCTCCCCAGCGCTCGTTCCGGGTCATCAAGGGCGAGGGGAAGAAGCGCTCCGAGACGCTGAAGACCCGGGACGAAGTCGTGCGCCTGCTCTGCGCCGCGGCCGCGGACGTCATGCTCCACCGCATCACGCCCGACCGGGGCGACGACATCCAGAAGCGGGTCGACAAGATCATGCGGCTGTTCGACCGCCCAGCCGACGACCTGGTCGCGCGCGAGCTGCTGCGGCGCGAGCTGGACGAGCTCGAGAAGGTCTACCGCGAAGGCCAACGCTGACGGTCGCCTCCTCCGCTCCGGGCCCGACTTCAATGACTTCCAGAGAACCGGCAGCTGAAGCAGCCGGCCGAGAAGACTTGTGGCGTACCGCAGCAAGCTGGTCGGCCCCGACTTGACCATGGCCGCCCCGGGGAGGTTCCATGGCCCTGTGCTGCGCCTCGCTCCAGTTTTCGCCTGTCTGGCAACGTTCCTGCTCACCCTTCCGGTGCGTGCCGAGAACGTGCGCGAACGGGACGTGGAGACGCTCGCGCGCCGCTCTTCGCTGGTGATTCGCGGGGAGATCGTGGGCCTCGGTCCTGATGGCGTGGACGTCCACGTGCTCGCGGCCTACGCCAAAAAGGGGGAGCTGCCGCAGGTCCTGCGGGTGCGCACCGACGGCGAGCGGACGCTGCGGCCGGCGCCGGGGGAGCGCGGCCTCTTCTTCATCGGGCCCGGCGAGGGAGAGGCGGGCGGGCTCTCGTTCGTCCAGGAGGACGGCGAGCGCTGGCCGCTGGAGGGTGACGGCGCGGCCATCGACCCGTTCCTGACGCGGCTGGTGGCGAGCGCTCCGCAGGGCATCCCTGCTGCGCTCTGGCTCGAGGGGCTTGGCGTCCCGTCGTCGAGCATCGCCGGACACTGCGCGAAGCGGCTGGCGACCGCGGCGCGGCAGGGCGCGCTGGCCCCAAAGGACTGGGAGGCGCTGCTCGGCTTCCTGCAGGGCGACGCGTCGGACGAGGCGAAGACCGCGCTGGTCCTGGCGCTTGGGGACGCGCTGCCGGCGGACCGAGCGGCGGGGCTGCTGCGCGCGGCGAAGGACGGCTCGAGGCTCAAGGTGGCGTTGATGTCCGCGGTCGCGGCGCGACCTGCGTCGGCGAGCCAGCATGCGCAGTTGGTGAAGGATGAGCTGGCGCAGGACGCGGACCCGGAGGTGGCCAG
>CAZAIE010000996.1:0-3237 GCA_964485035.1 uncultured Myxococcaceae bacterium
CCTCCTCACCGGCGTCCTCGGGGGCGCCAGCCTCGCGCGGCAGGGGCTGCCGGTCGACTCGCCGGCCGCGCGGGAGCTGGAGGACATCGAGCGGGCGGCGCAGCAGGCCGCGGAGCTGACCAGCCGCCTGCTGGCCTACGTCGGCAAGGGCCCGCTCGAGCCGCGGGGCCTGGACCTCACCGAGCTGGTGCGCGAGACCGCGCCGCTCGTCCAGGTCGCGGTCTCCAAGAAGTGCGCGGTCCGCTACCATCTGGCGGCTTCGGCGCCGGTGCTCGGCGACCGCTCGCAGCTACGACAGACGCTGCTGAACCTCTCGCTCAACGGCTCGGAAGCGCTCGACACCGCCGAGGGGACGCTCACCATCGCCACCCGGGTGGAGCCCTGCGACGAGGCCCGGCTGCGGCGCGCCCGCATTCCCTCGGAGCAGCCCGCCGGGGACTACGCCGTCCTGGAGGTGCAGGACACCGGCAGCGGAATGGAGGAGGCGACGCTGGCCCGGGTGTTCGATCCCTTCTTCTCCACCCGGTTCACCGGGCGCGGGCTCGGGCTCCCGGCGGTGATGGGCATCGTGCGCAGCCACGGCGGCGCGCTGGAGCTGGAGAGCACCCCGGGCCGCGGCAGCTGCGTGCGGGTGCTGCTCCCCGTCGCGGCCCCGGCGGCGACGTCGCCCACGCTCCGCGAGGCGCGGCGGGGGAGCGGGGTGGTGCTCGTGGCCGACGACGAGCTGATCGTCCGGACGCTTGCGAAGCGGGTGCTCTCGCGGGCCGGGTTCGAGGTGGTGGAGGCCAGCGATGGCCGCGCCGCGGTGGAGGTCATCCGCTCGCGCAGCGACCTGCGCCTGGTGCTCCTCGACGCCACCATGCCCAAGCTCAGCGGCCCGGAGGCCCTGGCCGAGCTGCGGCCGCAGGGCCCGCTCCCGCCGGTGCTGCTCTCCAGCGGGCACCCCGAGCTGGCCGAGTCGAAGCAACTCCGGGACCTGGGCGTCACCGCCTTCCTCGCGAAGCCCTACACCGCCTCCGACCTGTTGCGCGGGGTCTTCGGGGTGCTCGACGGCGGCAAGGACTGAGTCCCGGCCCCGGGGGCACGCGGAGTGCGGTAGGGTGCCGCGCGATGCCCATCCTGGAGACGCTCCCCGACCCTGCAACCGGGGCATCACCGCGCCGGGTGCACTACGAAACCGCTGGCTGGGGCCCGCGCGCGGTCGTGCTGGTCCACGGTAACTTCGCCAGCGCGCGCTGGTGGCAGCCGGTGCTCGACCGCGTTCCCGGCGCCTTCACCGCCTGGGCGCCGAGCACGCGCGGCTGCGGCGAGTCCGACGGGGGCGACGAGTTCTCGATCCCCACGCTCGCGCGCGACCTGCACGCCTTCACCCTCGCCGTTGGGCTCGACCGGTTCCTGCTCGCCGGCCACTCGCTCGGCGGCGCCATCGCCACCCAGTACGCCCTGGACCACCCCGAGCGCGTGGAGTCGCTCTTCCTGGTCTCGCCCGCCCCCACCGGCGGGACCGCAGCCTTCGCGCACGGCGCCGGCGCGCTGGCCCGGGCGATGCGCGCGGTCGACTCCGACGACCCCGACGACCTCGCCGCGCTCCGCACGCTGCTGAGCTTCGGCGAGCTGATGGGGACCAACCGGCGCCTGCTGCGCGCGGGGCTGGAGGACATGCTGGGCCGGGCGCGGCTGCGGCGCGAGGAGTTCGAGGCGCTGGCCGAGGACGCCTGCCGGCTGTCCACCGACGCGCTGCTGGGCTTCCTGTCGGCCCTGCAGCACTGGGACGTGCGCGAGCGGATGGCGACGCTCCAAGTCCCGGTCCGGCTGCTCTGGGGCGAGGAGGATCCGCTCATCCCCGCCGAGGCCGCCGAGGCGACCGCGCGGGCCTTCCCCAGCTGCGAGTACATCGTCTGGCGCCACGCCGGGCACTCCCCCATGGTCGAGCGGCCCGACGCCTTCGCCGAGCTGCTCTTCGGCCACGAGGCCTTCGTCCACCCCGGGGGCGGCCAGGTCTGGTGAGCGCGGCTACGGCGCCTTGGCGAACTCCTCGAGGATCACGTCGATGGGGTTGGGCAGGAAGGCCGCCGGGTGCGCCGCGCTCCACTGCGCCGGGAAGCAGACGTAGGACACGTGCGCCGCGGTGGGGTGGTTCACCTGGCGGTAGCGCGGCCCCAGCAGCTTCGCGAGCACGTGCGCGGTGTCGGCCTGCACCAGCTTGTCCAGCCCCGCGTAGAAGCCCTGGATGGTCATCCCCGTCTCGGAGGCGATGGCCGAGAGCGTCACCGGCCTGCCCTTGTAGGAGAAGCCCAAGGCCCCGTCGTCGGGCACGCCCTTGTCGTACAGGTGCAGCGCGCGCTTCACCAGGTCCACCGGCATGGGGAAGCGCTCGGCGTTGTCCACCGAGATCCAGTAGGCGCCGGCCAGCTCGAAGCGCTGCGCCGGGGCCAGGTCCGAGACCGACCGCACCTTGGCGAACGCGGGCTTCTTCCACCCGGTGGCGAAGCGGCCGAAGGGGGTCTTCACGAAGACGTTCTTCAGCGAGGTGTCGAGCCCGGCCCACATCTCGGTGCCGCGGATGTACCCGCCCAGGAGCTGGTTGCGGGCCATGGTGGTCCACAAGAGCGAGCGCGGCATGTTGGAGACCATCTCCGCGAAGATGGTGCAGCGCTTGGCGTCCACCGGGGTCACGAAGAGGTTCGCGGTCTTGAACTTCGCCGCCGCGTCGCGCGGGCGGGCCGCGAGGTAGCTGAGGAGCTGGATGCCGCTGCCGCAGTAGCCCTGCGCGAACATGCGCCGCTCGCCGTGGTGGCGGAAGGCCACCTGCGCCATCTCGTCGATCCAGTCGATCTGTCGCTCGGCGGTGACCTTGCCCAGGTTCTGGATGTCCTTCTGATCGCCCACCAGCTCCATCAGGTACACGGGGATGCCGCGCTCCAGGTACCGGTCGAAGAGGTTGGCCTCGGGCAGGAAGCGGAAGAGCCGGTCGCCGTAGGGGATGAAGCCGCCCAGGAAGAACAGCGCGGCGTCCGTGGGCGGCGTCCCCGGCTTGGGCGGCAGGTAGCACAGCCGGTAGACGTCGTTCTTCGCCAGCGTGTGCTCACCGGCGTAGACGGCGGAGCCGAAGAGCTCCTTGCCCAGCCCCTCGACCAGCTCCTTGTAGCGAGAGCCGGCGATCGCGCGGTCGCCCACGTCCTGCGCGTGCTGCATCCACGGCTTCTTGCCGGAGACCGCATCGAGCCAGGACATCTC